>JAFPUX010000461.1 GCA_017413145.1 Kiritimatiellia bacterium
GCGTCCGCCGGGGCGTCCGCCGCCGGCACGTCGCGGTCCGCCAGCCGGAGCAGGCAGAACGGGAGGACGGAAAGCCCCAGCACGCAGGCGACGCCCATGCCGGCCCCGGCCGCGGTCCAGAGGGTGCGGAAGACGCCGAACCCTTCCCAGCCGACGAGCACGAGGGCGAGCGCGACGAGGCCGAACAGGGCCGACGGAACCGCCGCCACGGTCAAAACCGCCGCGAAGACGACCGCGCCGCGGCGCGGCCGGACGGGCGGCGGCGCGGCCGGACCGCGCAGGTCCGACGCGAACGAAAGCGCGTGCGCGACCGCAAGCAGCGCGGCGGCGACAAGCAGCGGCGTGAACTGCCCGGCGACCGCAACCGAAACCGAGTGCACGCCGACGGTCGATCCGGAAACCGGCAGGTCGACCATGTCGCCCGACGCGAGCTCCCGCAACATCCGCGCGCGCACCATCCGTTCGCAGACCATGCCGCCCGCGCGGGCCGCGAGCGCGAGCGCGTAGAAGCCGGCGAGGGCGAGCCCGCACCACGCGGCGGCGTTGGCGCACCACGGCGAAGAAGGGACGAGGGTTTTGAGAAACCGTTTCACGGGGGGAAGGTGCGAGGTTAGAGGTAGAAGGTTAGAGGTCGGGATTGTCCACAAATCGCAAATTCAAATCAATTCTCCGCGGACTCCGCGTGCGGTTCCGTGTTTGAACACAGAGCCACACGGAGCGGCGGGAGCGGCCGATGAAGAGGCCTCGCCCTCTTCTCGGATTCCGGGCCGCGGACGGAAAAGGTTTTGGTTGAGCAAGCCCCAACCGCGCAACGCGGAATGGGGCACCCCAAAAACAACCGCATTCCCGATCGGCGAGAACGCCGAGAAGGACGCGGAGCGGAAGGTCGGCGCTCCGGCCGGCTCTGCGTGGCTCTGTGTTTCGAAAGACGGGGCATGGGGACGATGGAGACTTTTGGGGATGATTTCACTCCGAGGAGCCTAGGAAAGCCCGAGCTCGGTCTTCGTTTCGTTTCGGTAGTGCTCGATGGTGGAGATGGGGAGGGAGCGCCAGAGGAGGAACTGCTCGCGCAGCTCGGAGGCGAAGGCGCGGTTGGAGCGCACCCAGGAGTCCGGCGTGCCGCCGATGCGCTTGAGGTCCACGACGACCTCGTCGATGCCCTTGATCTCGAATTCCTGCGAATACATCCGGAACTTCTGGAAGATGCCCAGGTCGAACGGCGCCAGCGACACGTTCGCCTCGATGCCGAGGCGGTCCTTGCCGCCGCCGGGCGCGGCTTCGCGGAAGAGCCGCACGTCGCGCGCGGCGAAGGAGCCCAGCGTGGCGTCCGCGTGGTTGCCGAAGTGCTCGCGGATGAAGGAGAGGATGCCCGCGAAGTCCGGCGTGGAGACGGTGAACGGGAACACGAAGGAGAGCGAGTCGCCCTTCGGGGCGGGCATCTTCCACTTGCGCGCCACGCCCGGGTTGGCGCTCTTGCTCGCGCGCATGGCCGGGAAGACGGTGGAGAGCATGACGACCGCCATGACGATGAGGATCGTGCAAACGGAGGTGAGCGAGGAGAAGTTCATCTCCAGCGGCGTGATCCAGCCCATGCTGCCCATCCACTTCATGAGCTTGGCCACCAGCTGCGAGAAGAGGTAGCCGCCCATGCCGCCCACGACGGAGTAGACCGCGGATTCGGCGAAGAAGAGCGCGCCGACGTCGACGGGCGCGAGGCCCAGCGCCGAGTAGGTGAAGATCTCCTTCTCGCGCACGACGATCGAGCCCATGAGCGAGGAGAAGATGATGAGGCCGCCGAGCAGCAGCGGCACGAGGACGTCCGCCATGCCCGAGCCGGCGACGGCGTTGGTGAAGAAGAGCTGCCGCGCGCCGGCGGGCGACTTGACGTGGACCGAACCCTGGAAGACCGGGGCGAGTTCCGCGCCAGCGGCGTCCACGTCCACGTCCGCGTCCTTCGGGTAGAGCGCGAGGAAGTTCACCATGCACAGGTCGCCGAAGGCGGCGCGCAGGTCGTCCATGCGCGCGAGGGCGACGACGTCCGGCGAGAAGTATTCGAACGAGCCGGAGGTCATCTCCTCGAGCCGCTCGGCGCTCGCGCCGGACGTGGCGTTGGCGCCGTTGTTGGCGAGCGTGGACTGGAAGTCCGGCGGCAGGACGCGGTGGTTGTCGATCGTGGCCAGGCCCTGCAGCGCGGCCGCGTCGAAGACGCCGGCGAAGAAGAACGGGACGCCGTTGAGGCGGATCTCGTCGCCGATCGCGAGCGCGGGCAGCGCGTTCGTGACGGCGGACGGGAGAAACATCGGCGCGGCGGCGCCCTCCGGGCCCGGGCAGACGCGCTTGGCGAAGTCCGGGCAGACGCGGGCGAAGCCCTCGGAGAGGGCGAACTCGGCCGGGTCGGCGCCCATCACCGCGTCGACGCGGAAGGATTCGCCCGTGCGCGGGACGAAGAGCACGCGCTCGGGGTTCGTCGGCGTGCCGCCGGTGTCGCCGGCGCGCGTCGGAACGCGGAAGAGGCCGCCGCGGCGCGCCAGCTCGAAGCGGTCGCCGTAGAGCGTCCGGAAGGAGTCGAGCAGGTGGTCGTCGATCTCCAGGTGCGAGATGCGGTGCAGCTCGATGCGGTTCTCGCCGCTGCCGCGCCCGAGGTAGGTCTCCACCGTGCCCTGGCTGCTGGAGAAGGAGGCGAAGACGAGGATCGTGAAGGTGAGCAGCACGACCGTGATGCACGTGAGGAACGTCTTCAGGGGGCGGTTGCGCATGCCGGCGATGCCGATGAGGATCGCCGAAAGGGTGGTGTTCGAGTCGCTCTCCACGCCGTGGACGGTCGAGGAGAGGCCCTGCATCGCGCGGATTTCCTGCTTGATCTTGCCCATCATGACGCCGATCGTCACGATGCCGAGCATGATGATGACGAACGCCAGGAAGATGATGATCGGCGCGGACGCGAGCGAGAAGGCCGGGTGCGTCACGTAGAGGATGCCGAACGTGGCGACAAAGAAGCCGGCGAAGCCGCCGAGCTGCTTGTAGATCGACGGGAACCCGAAGACAAGGCGCTCCATCGCGAAGGCGAAGGGGATGTTCAGGAGCAGCAGCACGACGACCGCCTCGACGAGGTCCTCGGTGATGCCGCGCAGCGGGCGGTAGAGGCGGTTCTCGATGCACTCGGCGAAGATCTCGTGGGCGCGGGCGAGCGACCACTTGCGCGCGGCGGCGGCCTCGCCGGCGGCGTCGAGGTGGTCCTTGGCGTCCGCGTGGAGGCGCTCCAGGTCGTCGCGCACGATGTTGCGCTCGCGAAGGATCGCGAGGCGCACCTCGTCGAGCAGGTAGACGTCGCGCGCGCCGAGCGCGATGCCGTCGGTGCGGAGGCGCTCGGCGCCGACGAGCGGGACGCCGTGCCCCATCGCGGCCTTGACGCGGTCCTCGCCGGGCTCCGGCTCGGCCGACCCCAGGAGCATGTCGCCGCCGCTGCCGATGACCTTGATCGGGTCGGGGCGGTCCGCGAAGAACTCGACGGGGCCATCCTCGTCGAATTCGACGACGGCGAAGGTCTTGTGCGGCGCGTCCTTGCCGGCGACGAGGCGCTCCGGGTGGTAGAGCGCGCCGCCGAGCGGGTCGGGCGCGTAGCCGTCGTTGAAGGTCAGGCCGCCGTGCGCGTAGAACAGGTGCACCGGCGTGGCGACGATGCCGCGCGAGTCGGACAGGGCCGAGACGCGGTCCGGGGCGCCGTTGGTCCCGTAGCCGACGGCGACGTCGAACATCGTGTTCATCGACTCGCGGCAGACGAACGGCAGGTAGACGCGGCCGTTGGCGAGGACGCGGGCGCGGGGCTGCACGCCCTGGCCGACGCCGGAGGCCGGGCCCTTGAAGGCGGTGAGCCACGCGATCGCGCGCGGCGGCAGTCCTTCGTCTTCCGTCGAGCCGGGCGCGTAGTTCTGGTAGTGCGCGCCGGACGTGCCCGAGTAGGTCAGGCGGACCTCCATCGCCTTCGGGTCGTCGATCTGGCGGATCGAGAGCTCCGGCGCGTCGCCGAGCGCGCCGCAGAACGCCGCCATCTGCGGGCGCAGGCCCGAGAGGTCGGCCGGCTCGCGCAGCGGCAGGCCGTCGTGCGGCATCGAATCGCCCACCGTGCACATCTGGAAGCCGGCGATGCCGAGCGCGGGCGAGAGCGCCGAGGGGACGAGGCGCTGGCCGGGCGTGGCGAGCGAGTAGGGCTTGAACGTCGGGTCGAGCGTCTTGCGGTAGAGCGGCGCCTCCCAGCGGTCCTCCGCGTCCGGCGCGAACCGGCCGGAGGGGTCGGCGTCGGACTTCGCGCCCGAGAGGCCGTTGGTCCCGTAGTAGACCTCGCGGATGGCGCTCAGGACCGGGCCGTAGGACGTGGCCGAGAGCGTGTAGCGGTTGCTGTGGTAGAGGTCCTTGGCGTTCATCATCGTGAACATCCACGGCGCCTTCGCGGACGAGAAGTCGAAGTCGAAGTGTCCGACGACCGCGCGGCCCTCGAAGACCTTCGAGAGCGCCGCCCAGGTCGCGTTGTGCGCGATGAAGCGCCGCAGCTCCGCCTCGCGCAGGCGCAGCGTGTCGAGGATGTCGCCCATGCGGGCGTCGTAGACGCCCTGCACGCCGGGGTCGGCCGCCGGGTCGAAGCGGTCGGCCGAGACCTGCTCGCGCAGCTTGTTGCACGAGGCGCGCAGGCGCTCGAGCGCCTCCAGCTCGAGGCGGAGCGCGTCCGCGGAGGCGTCGCCCGCGGGCAGCTCGGCGAGCTTCGTGCGGAGCTCCTCCATGCGCGGGCGCAGGCGGTTCGCCATGCCCGCCAGCTCCGTGCGGAGCCGGATCTTGAGCTCGCGGGCCGCCGGGCCGGTCGCGCCGATCACGTTGCCCGCCTCGGCGCAGGCGACGAGGTTCGTCGTCTCCGCGAGCTCCTCCAGGTAGCCCTCGCCGCGTTTGGCGAAGCCGAGGGCGTTGCGCTTGGCGTCCGCCAGGTCGATCGCGTGGTAGAGGAAGCGCGCGCCCTCCTGGCCGCCGGCGCGCGAGCCGAGGAAGACCGCGACGACGTGCCGGTTGAACGGGCCGCGCGCCGCGAGCGCGCATACCGTGTCGGCCAGCAGCGCCGCGTTCGCCGCGTCGCGCAGCGACGGCGAACAGTCGGGCGTCAGCCCCCACGTGTCCACCGTCGCCGTGAGGAGCACGACCTCCTCCGCGCCGAGCTTGCCCTGCCAGCCGTCCTTCGCCGGCAGCTCGACCCAGAGGTTCTTGCCGGCCGTGTCCTCCAGAACCGCGCGGCCGTCGATGCGGAGCGCTTTCGAGCCGTCCGCGAGGAACAGCCCCGCCGCCTCCGCGTCCGCGCGCTGCACGAAGACGCGCGGGACGGGCGACACGGACGTGAAGGCCGTCCCCGCCATGCGCCAGCGGTCCAGGTCCGGCCCGCCGACGAGCACCGCCGCGGCCGCGCCGTGCGTGAAGGCCTCCTCGACGGACGCGCGAGGCAGCGTGGCGTCCACGACCGCGACCGCGCCGCGCAGGTCCTTGCCGTCGATCGCCGCGACCGAGCCGTCCCCGACGAAAATCGCCGGACCCTCGACCGGGCCGTCCGTCACGAACGCCGCCGCGCCGTTGTCGATCATGAGCGCCTTCACCGGCGCGCCGCCGTAGGACACCTCGAGCCGCTCGGTCGTCTGCACGATCGAGTCGAACGTCTCGTAGTGCGGCTCCAGCCCCGCCGCGCGAAGCTCCTTCTCGATCGCCGCGAACGACGCGTCCAGTTCCGCCGACCCGACGCGGCGTTGGTCGAACGCCGAGAGCTTGGAATAGACGCGGTCGTTGTCGGTGGCGCCCGCCCC
>JAFPUX010000462.1 GCA_017413145.1 Kiritimatiellia bacterium
CCGACGGCCGCATCACGCCCCACGGCCGCGCACTCGCCCGCATCGGCGCCCACCCGCGCCTCTCCCACATGATGCTCGCGGCGGGCGGCGGCGCCGCCCTGCGGGAAGCGTGCCTTCTCGCCGCGGCTCTCTCCGAGAACCTGCCCGCATCCGCGCGTCCGTCTTCCAACGCCGAGCATCTCGTCCGCGACCTCGTCGAGGGCGACGGCGCCGTTTCCCCCGCCGCCCGCGCCCGCATCAAGGAACTCGCGAAGGCGTGGGAGCGGCAGATCCTTTCGGAGGTTGAAAGTGTAAAGTGTAAAGGGAAAAGTTCTGGATCCTCCGACTTTACCCTTTACCCTTTCAACTTTCAACATAACGAACGGACGTCCACCGGGTGCCTCCTCGCCTGCGCGTCTCCCGCCCGCCTCGCGCGCCGGCGGCGGACGGCGCGCGACGAGGGCCGCTACCTCACCGTCGGCGGGCGCGGGGCGAAGCTCGCGCCGGGCGACGGCCTCGCGCGCCACGAGTGGATCGTGATCGCGGACATCGACGACGCGGACGCCGACGGCGCGATCCGCCTGGCGGCGCCGGTTTCCGCGGCCGACGTCGAGCGCCGCTTCGGCGCGACCGCCGCGACGGAAACCGTCCTGGCGTGGAACGACCGCCTGTTGCGCGTCGACGCCGCGGAGCGCGTCCTGCTCGGCGCGATCGTCTGGAAGGAGCGTCCGCTACGCGACCCCGATCCGGAGGCCGTCCTCGCGTGCCTGTGCCGCGGGATCCGCGCCGCGGGAATCGGGCGCCTCGGCTGGACGGACGCCGCCCGCGCGTTGCAGGCGCGCGCCGTCTTCCTGCGCCGCGCGCTGCCGGAGGAAGACGTGCCGGACCTCTCGGACAACGCGCTTGCGGCCGATCTGGACGCCTGGCTCGGCCCGCGCCTCTACGGGCTCTCCTCGCTCGCGCAGGCGGCGGCGGTCGACCTCGTCCCGGCGCTGGAGGAACGGCTCGGCGCGTGGACGGGACGCCTCGCGGAGCTCGCGCCGTCGCATCTCGCCGTCGCGAGCGGGTCGCGCATCCGCATCGACTACGCGGGCGCGGGGCCGACGGCGTCCGTGCGGTTGCAGGAATGCTTCGGGATGCTCGACACGCCGCGCGTCGCGCGCGGCCGCGTGCCGGTCCGGCTCCAGCTGCTTTCGCCGGCGATGCGGCCGGTGCAGATCACGGACGACCTGGCGTCGTTCTGGCGCGAGGGGTACCCGGAGGTCCGCAAGGAACTGCGCGGCCGCTATCCGCGCCACGAATGGCCGGACGACCCGGTCCGCGCGGCGGCCACGCGCCGCACCAAGCCGCGCAAGTAGCCTCCGCGCGTTCCGCTAGCGGAGCTTGTCGAGGAGGCCGAACTTGTCGTTCAGGCCGACGACGAGCAGGATCGCGATGACGAGCGGCAGGACGAGCCCGACGTAGAAGCGGAAGAGCCACGCGTCCGGCACCTTGAGGCCCTCGCCGCGGTTCGCCTCTTCGCGGAAGGCGCGCCAGCCCCAGCCCCAACCGGGCCGGTACTTGCGGAAGAGCGCGATGCGCCGCGTGCAGAAGAACACGTAGGCGAGCGCGCCGACCGGAAGCAGCAGGTTCGAGACGACGAAGTCCTCCAGGTCGAGCACGCCCGAATCCGGTCCGAAGGGATGGAAGCCGGAGAGCGCGCTCCAGCCCAGCGCGCACGGGAGCGACAGAACGAACAGCAGCGCCGCGCAGACCGCGGCGGCGGGGCGCCGCCCCAGGCCCGTGAGGTCGCGGAAGCAGGCGAGGATGTTCTCGAAGACGGCGAGCACCGTGGAGAACGCGGCAAACGACATGAAGAGGAAGAACACCGCGCCCCAGAGGCGGCCGCCCGGCATGCCTCCGAACACCGCGGGGAGCGTGACGAAGAGCAGTCCGGGGCCCGCGCCGGGTTCGACCGCGAAGGCGAAGCAGGCGGGGATGACGATGAAGCCGGCGGCCATCGCGACGACGGTGTCCAGCGCGGTCACGCGGACCGATTCGCCGGCGAGCGCGCGGTCGCGCCCGATGTAGCTGCCGAAGATCGCCATCGAGCCGATGCCGAGCGAGAGCGTGAAGAACGCCTGGTTCATGGCTTCGACGACGAGCCGTCCCCAGCCGCCGTGCTGCGCGACGTTGGCCGCGTTCGGGACGAGAAAGTACTTCACGCCTTCGCCCGAACCGGGGAGCGACACGCTGTGCGCCGCGAGCGCGGCCATGAGGCCGAGCAGGCCGAGCATCATCCACTTCGAGACGCGTTCCAGGCCGCCGCGCAGGCCGATCGCGAGAACGCCGAAGCCGGCGGCGACGACGAGCCCCATCGGGACGATCTGCCTGACCGGGTCGGAAAGGAGCTTTCCGAATGCCGCGCCCGCGGCCGGCGCGTCCATGCCCGCGAGCGAGCCGCGGGCGGCCATCCAGAAGTAGGAGAACATCCACCCCGCCACGGTCGTGTAGTACATCATGAGAAGCGTGCAGCCGGCGAAGGACATGACGCCGTGCCAAGTCCAGCCGGGGCGGCCGACGTTGCGGTACATCAGCACCGGGCTCGTGCGCGCGGCGCGCCCCATCGCGAACTCCATCGTCATCACGGGCAGGCCGAGCAGGACGAGGAACGCGGCGTAGACGAGAACGAACCACGCGCCTCCGTACCGGCCGGCGAGCCAGGGGAAGCGCCAGACGTTGCCGATGCCGATCGCGCAACCGGCGGAGATGAGGATGAAGCCGAGGCGGCTTCCGAGGGTTTCACGGGTCATGGGGCGGTCGGAAAGTCAGAAAGTCGGAAGGTCGGAAAGTCGGAAGGTCGGAAAGTCGGAAGGTCGGATCTGTCAGAGGTCGGAGGCGAGGGGGTCGAGCGGATCGACGGCGTCGGGCGCGGCCGGGGCCGCGGCGGGGTCGCCGCCGGACGGCTCGGGAAGCGCCTCGGGCGTGAGGGGCGTGAGTTCGCCGGAGGCATCCCCGCCGTCCGGCAGGAGCGGAACGAAGGGCTCGGCGGGGGCGAGGGAGCGGACGGCGGCGTCGACCTCGCTGAAGTGGATGTAGGGGACCCGGTCCTCGCGCTCGGCTTTTTCGAGGGCCCGGCGGACGGGTTCGGCCGCGGGATGGTCCCCGGGCAGCATTGTCTCGTCGTTGAGGCCGGTGAGGAATCCGGCGAGCGGATGCTGCGGCGGGGCGACGGTCTTCCGGCCGCGCTCCTGGACGCGGCGGGCGGTGCGCTCGTCGACGGGATCGGCCAGGCGCGAGATGGACTTGGTCGGATCCCAGACGCCGTCCGTGTCCAGGCCGGCCTTCATGCCGCGGGTGAAGTCCTCGACCTGTTCGAACGTGTTGAGGACGCGCGGGGTGATGAAGACCACGAGCTCCGTTCGCGTCTCCTTGTCCGTTTCGCTGCGGAAGAACCAGCCCAGGAGCGGGATGTCGCCGAGAAGCGGCACCTTGGACTGCGTCTTGGAGACGGAATTCTGCGTGAGGCCGCCGAGCACGACGGTCTGGCCGCTCTGCACCGAGACGTCGGCGCCCATCTTGCGGGTGATGAGGTTCGGGAATTCGCTCGTGCGGTCGTTGGAGGTGATGACGGTCGTGCCCTCGGCGTCCTGGAACTCCTGCTCGATCGTGAGCGAGATGTAGCCGCTCTTGTTGATGCGCGGCGTGACCGTGAGCTTGATGCCGACGTCCTCGTTCTTGATGTTGTCGGTGTAGTAGTCGGAGTTGTAGTTGTGCGTGCCGCCCTCGCTCCAGTAGATGCGTTTGGTGGCTTCGAGGACGGCCTCCTTGTTGTCGAGCGTGACGATGACCGGCGCGGACATCAGGCGCGCGCGGCTGTCGGACTTCACGGCGCGGAGGACGAGGTCGAGGTTCCAGTCGAAGAACGTGAACCAGCCGGTCACGCCGCCGCCGGAAATCGACGAAAGGCCGTCGGTCGCCGTGAGACCGGTGGCGGAGCGCGGCGTCACCGTCCCGCCGCCGCCGGCGGACGCGAAGGCGTAGGAGGGGCCGTTCTTGCCGGCGCTGTTGAGCATCGCGCGCTGGACCCAGTCCATGCCGGTGGAGACCGTGTCGTCGAACGAGATGGCGATCATGACGGTCTCGATCGCGACTTGCGCCAGCTGGATGTCGATCTGGTCGATGATGCTCTTGAGCGTCGACATGTCGGAATCGTTTCCGACGGTGACGAGCAGGGCGTTGCTGCGCTCGTCCGCGAGGATCGAGATGTTCTCCGCGTCGAGCTGGCCGATGCGGGCGCGCGTCTCGGCGGACTGGGCGACGCGGGTGCGGGCCGGGGAGGGGGCGTCGGACTTGTCGCCGTCGTCGCGGCGGGCGGCGGGACGCGCGTCGTCGTCCGAGGTCTTGCGCTTGCTGATCCAGTCGTTGAGGAGGGTCGCGACGTCCTTGGCGACGGCGTGCTCCAGGCGGATGACCTCGGCGAGGTTGTCGGGCGCGGTGGGGACGTCCAGCTCCGAGATCATCTTGTCGAAGAAGACCATGTTCTCGGGGCGTGTCAGCAGGAATAGCATGTTCGTCCGCTCGTCCGCGACGATCGTCACCTTGCCGCGGATGATCCCGCGCGCGGCTTCGTCGAGCGTCGAGGCGATCGTTTCGGTCGTCGGGGCGGCCGGGGCGGCTTCTTCGCGGGAGCGGCTCCGGACCATGACGCCGGGCGGCAGCGGGCGGCGTTCGACGCCGGGCGCGCCGGTGGTGCGCTCCTGGAGCGCGGCCCCGCCCTTGGACGAGGTCTGTTCGTCGCCCTGCGTGGCCTTCACGAGTTCTTCGAGGCGCGCCTTGATGTCGGCGGCCTTGGCGTTCTGGATGTGGCGGACGATGACCTCCTCGAGCGTGATCGCCGGCCGGTCGAGATAGGTCAGCAGGCGTTCGATGCGGGCGACGTTGTCGGCCGAATCGGTGATCATGACGGCGTTGTTGCGCTCGAGCGTCTGGATCTGCGAGCCCTGGCGGATGAGGCCGTTGATGACGGGCTGGACCTCGGAGACGCTGTTGTACTTGAGCTCGACGACGCGGGTGATGAACGAACCGGGACGGAAAGCGGGCGCGTTGGTGTCGCCGTCGGCCGACGGCAGCACGATGTCGTGCCCGACGCGGGAGAAGTCCGTGAACGGGAGCACGCGGAGGAATTTGTCGCCCTCCGGCTCCAACGCGATGCCGTTGAAGTTGAGCGCCGTCTCGATCGCCTGGAGGTACTCTTCGTCGGTGAGCGGGTTGTCCGGCGTGGAGCGCAGCGTGATGTTGACCTGCGGGACCTTGGGGTCCTTGATCGGCGTGCGGCCGGTCCGCAGCGCGTACTCCATGATCACGAGGTCCGCGGAGGCGTCCTGGAAGTTGAGCGCGTTCGCCGATTCGTCGTAGGGGATGACCGGCATGGCGCCGTGGCCGTCCGGTTGCGTGA
>JAFPUX010000463.1 GCA_017413145.1 Kiritimatiellia bacterium
ATCAGCGCCCGCGCCGGGTCGGCGCCGGGCGCGGACCACGCCGCCGCGCGCGCGACGGCGTCGAGGGAACGGAGTTCGGAAACGGAGGCGAGGCGCATGGAAGAGTGGAAGAGTGGAAAGACTTTTAGACCTTCTGACCTTCCGACTTCCGGACCGCCGGAGCGGAGCGACGGTGCAACGCCATGTCGGCGAGGATCAGGACGAAGGACAGCAGCGTGTTGAGCGCCATGAAGGCGAAGACGTGCGCGAAGCGCCACGAGTGCAGGACGAGCGCGTCGGGGCCGCGCATCGCGAGCCACAGGCCGGCGATTTCGAGCAGCGAGACGGGGATCGTGTACCAGAGGTAGCGGAAGCGGCCGCAGGCCGCCTCGTGCGTCGTGAAGCACGCGGAGCTCGTGCGGACCGCGGCGAGCGCGCCGAGCGGGAAGAACCACCGCGCCTGTTCCGCGTGGGCGCCCGCACCGACCGCGCGAAGCAACGGCGCGCCGACAAGCGCGAGCAGGACCGACACGGCGAGGCCGCCCGCGAGCGTGAGCGCCATCGACTGCACGAGCAGGCGGCGCGTCCCCTGCCCGCGTTCGTGGCGCGCGGAGACGACCGGGAAGAGCACGAAAACGACCGTCGAGCCGACGTAGGTCGCGATCTCGGTGAACGTCGTCAGGTAGTAGAACGCGACCGACTCGGCCTGGGGAACGAGCGCGAGCGGCGTCGTCTCGAGCATGCCCCGGAAGTTGCCGACGACGGCCGCGATCGCGAGCGGAATCCCGTAAACGAGGAACACGCGCCGGTCCTCGCGCCAGTAGCGCTCCGCGCGGACGCCGCGGTGGCGCCGCCAGAAGTCCCACGCCGCCACGCCCGACTGGAGCGCCGGCGCGGCGGTCTGCCCGGCGAAATAGCCCGTCAGTCCGCGCAGCGGCAGCGCGACCGCCATCGCCGCGAAACGGACCGGCGGGCCGACGACCGACAGGAACGAGACGACGCCGAAGCGTCCGAGCGCGCGGAGCGTCTCCGTGAACACGGGCGAGAGCGCGCCGACCATCGAGGACGCGACGATCGCCAGGGCGAGTCGGCCGTTCTCGATGTGCCACAGGCGGAAGATCGTCCGCAGGAAGAACGGCGTCGCCGCGAGCGAGAGCGCGAAGACGCCGAGCGCGAGCAGCGACGCGTCGCGGATGAGAGCCTTCACCTTGCCCGCCTCGCCGCGCACGGCGTGGACGTTGAGCAGCTTCGCGTAGGGAACGAGCAGGATCGACAGCGGCGTCGCCACGAACGCGGCCACGCGCACAAGCGGCTGCACCGCGCGCAGCTCGTCGCCCGAGCAGAAGCGCGGCACGAGCCAGAGGCCGACGACCGCGTTCACGACGTCCCCGAACCGCATCGCGAGGAACAGCAGCAGCGTCGGCCACCAGACGGGGCCGAGCCAGGCGCGGATGCGGGCGGCGGGATTCATGGGCGCGAAGTCTACCACATCGCCGTCCGCGCGTCCACGCCGGCGCGGGGCGCTAGGACGCGTAGAACGACTTGGCGAGCTTCTTGACGGCGCCGAGGTCGATCTTGCCGGTGCCGAGGAGCGGGATCGCGTCCACGCGGTGGTAGTCGGCCTTGCCCGGTTTCCAGAGGTTCGGGATGCCGTCCACGCGGTCGAGCGCCTCCTGCAGCCACGCGGGGTCGCCGCAGTCCGGCGTGTAGAGCACGACGAGCTTCTCGCCCCTGCGTTCGTCCGGCACGCCCGTGACGGCGATCTTGCCCTCCTCGAGCCCGGCGGCCCGGACGATCGCCTCCTCGACGCCCTGGTGCGGCACCATCTCGCCGCCGATCTTGCTGAAGCGCGAGAGGCGGTCGGTGAGCGCCACGAAGCCGTCCTCGTCCACGAACGCGATGTCGCCGGTGCAGTACCAGCCGTCCTTGTCGATGACTTCGTCCGTGAGGTCCTGCCGCCCGAGGTAGCCGAGCATGACGTTCGGTCCGCGCAGGTAGAGAAGGCCGGGCTCGTTGGGCCCCAGCTCGGCGCCGGTGTCCGGGTCGACGATCTTCATCGCGATGCCCGGGCACGGCACGCCGGTGCGCCCCGGCTTATAGCCCGGCTGCACGACGCCGCCGCCCGTCCCGGGCGGGACGGACACCGCGATGCCGGGCGCCATCTCGGTGGCGCCGTAGGCCTCGAGCGGGCGCACGCCGAACTTCTCGACGTAGCCGTCGATGAGGCTCTCCTTGAGCTTCTCGCCGCCGGCCAGCACGACCTTGAGCGAGGCGAAATCTTCCGGGCTCGCGCGGCGCAGGTAGAGCTGCAGGAACGTGGGCGTGCCCCAGATGAGCGTCGACTTGTTCTTCCGCACGATGTCGATCACGGTCTGCGCGTCGAGCGGGTTCGGGTGGCAGGTGGCTCGGACGTGCGTGAGCAGCGGATACCACAGGCACCCGATGAGGCCGAACGAGTGGAAGAACGGCAGCACGGCGCACATGTGGTCCGCCGTGGACGTGGCGAGCAGCATCCGCAACGCCTCGACCTCGGAAAGGACGGCGTGATGGCTCAGCATGACGCCCTTCGGTTCGCCCGTGGAGCCGGACGAAAAGAGCACCATCGCGGTCGAGTCCGGCCCCGTCCGGTCGGTGCGGACCATCCAGCGCATCGGGAGGAACTTCGCCCGCAGCAGCGCACCCAGCTTGGACGCCGTGGAGACGCCCGCCACGAGGTCCTCGAGGAAGACATACGCCCCCTCGGGAACGGGCAGGTCGGGAAAACGTTCGACGAACTTGCGGCTCGTGAGAATCGTCGTGAGGCGGCACTGCCGGATCGCGGAGGCGAACGCCGCCGTTCCGACGGTGAAGTTGAGGTTCACGGCGCTCTTGCCGAGCAGCGCGGCCGCGATGTTGCAGAGCATCGCGGGGCAGCAGCTCGGCAGCAGGATGCCGACGTGCTCCGCGCCGCGCGTCCGGCCTTCGATCGCGCGGGCGACCACGAGTCCGCCGACGAGCGCGCGGCCCCAGGTGAGCTTCACGCCCGTCGTGTCGTCCGCGAACGGATGCCGCCAGTAGCGTCGGCAGGTCCTCACGGTCGTCTCGCCGAGCGAGCGGTGCTCGCCCTTGCGCGAGTTGAACCAGTCGCACGAGAGCTCCATCACCGCGCGGCGGACGCGGAAAGCGTCCGTGTGCGTCGGCAGGGGCTCGCCGAACACGACCGTGACGGGGTAGCGCCGGACGCGAAGTCGGCGGAAGTCGTTCAGGAGCTGCCCGCTGTAATAGGAATACATCGTCCCCCACGAGCCGCCCATGTAGACGGGCACGAGCGGGACGTCCATCCCACGCACGATGCGCTCGTAGCCGCGATGGAACGCGCGGATCGTCCCGGTGCGCGTCACGCCGCCCTCGGGGAAGACGCACACCAGGAAGCCGTCGTCCAGCGCGCGCCGCGCCTCCTTGAGCGCGCGGGCGACCTGCACGGGCGAGCTCTTCGACGAAACGGGGATCACGCGGTAGAGGCGCAGGATGGGCTTGAGGATCCGGAACTTCTCGATCATCCCGGGATCCATGAGGAACCGGACGCGCCGCCGCGTCGTCGCGCACAGGAGCAGCGCGTCGAAGTAGCTGCTGTGGTTCGCGAGCAGGAGCGCCGGGCCGTCGACCGGCACGTTCTCGATCCCGATCGCGCGGACGCGGTAGAGGCTCTTCACGACGATCGTGACCAGCATCCGGACGAAGAAGTCGCGCAGCGTCCAGAGCGCGCCGAGGAACAGCAGCAGCGTCACCGCGAACGCCGCCCACAGCCCCTGGCGCGCCGTGAGGCCGGACGCCGCCTCGCCGACCATCGCGAGGCCGGAAAGCAGGACGCCGATCCACGAAACGAACGAATTGAGCGCGAGTCCCTCGCCGCGGCGGTCGGCCGGCAGGCGCATCTGCAGGAACGTGTCGAGCGGGACGATGAACATCCCCGCGCCGACGCCCGCGCTGAAAAGCAGCGCCGCGACCGCGCCCGGCCCCGGCGCGTCGCGGAACGCGAGCCCGAACACGCCGAGCGCGAGCAGTCCCGCGCCGATCGGCATGAGGCCCATCTCGACGTTGCGGCGCGAGAGGCGCCCCGCGAGCCACGCGCCCACGGCGATGCCGAGCGCCGCGTAGAAGAACTGGAACTGCGCGCCCTCGATCGAAAGGCCGAGAGAACTCACGCCGTAGGCCACCAGGTCGATCTGCAGGAACGACGCGACCAGCGAGAAGATTCCGGTCCCCGACATCGCGAGCACGAGGTACGGGTCGCGGCGCACCCAGCCGGTCGTCCGCCACAGCCGGCGCACGAACAGCAGGTCCGGATGCAGCCGGGGGTTCGCGGACGGGAGCTTCCAGACGCGGGTCGACGCGAGGACGCCCGCGACGGCGACGAACACGCACAGCAGCTGCGAGACCGTGTAGGCGCCGTTCGCCGGGAGCCCCGCCTTCGAGCGCAGAAGCCACGCGGCCGCCGGCGCGGCGGCCGCGCCGGCGATGATCGCCAGGTAGTTCCACGCGACGATGACCGAGTTGGCCTCCGTGAGGCGCTCCTTCTTCACGAGCTCCGGCACGATGCCGTATTTCGTCGGCGAAAAGAGCGCGCTCTGCAGCGACATGAGGAAGAGCACCGCGAACAGGAGCCACGGCGACGAAAACCAGAAGAACGGGACCGCCGCGGCCATGACCGCCAGCTCCGCGTATTTGAGCGCGACCGTGACGCGGTTCTTCGGGAAGCGGTCCGCGAGGTATCCCGCGTAGGCCGTGAAGCAGAGGAACGGAATCGCGAAGAGGATCGTCGCGCCGCCGAGCAGGAACCCCTTCCACTCCGGGATGAGGAGGATCAGGAACATCGCGACGAACCCCTTGAAGAGGTTGTCGTTGAACGTCCCGAGGAACTGCGTGGCGTTGAGCCACCGGAAGGCCGCCTCCTTGCGGCGGCGGAGCCATTCGATGCGGTCGGAAAGGGACATCCCCGTCCCCTACTTGACGCGGACGGCGAGGAGCTGCCAGGGCTTGAGGTCGATCGTGGCGACGCCGTTCTTGTCCAGCTCCAGCGGCTTGCCGGTGGCGGCGAGCGTCGCCTTCTTCGCGCCGGCGAAGCGGATCTGGACGCCCTTCTGCGGGCGGTAGCCGGTGTGCACGACCGCGTAGTACTTGCCGGCGGCGCCGGCGTCGATTTCGCGCACGACGACGTTCTTTCCCTTCGCGGCGTTGGGGACGACCTTGGAGGGCAGCGCGGGCAGCGCGAGGAAGTTGAGGTTGAACTCCTGCACCGGGCCGGGGAAGCCGCGCGTGTAGTTCGAGCCCATGAGGTAGCCGATGTTGACGGGATCGCCGTTCGCCATCGCGTTCACTTCCGCGATCATGCAGGCGCGGCCCGCGTGCTCCCAGTCCGCCATGCAGTAGCCGGTGCTGCCGGGGTTCTCGCCCTGGATGAGCGTGCCTTCGTTCAGGTCGTAGTGGCGGATGATCGTGTCCGTTCCGTTGCCGTTGCGGAACTCCTGGAAGCAGAACGGGTCGGTCACCGTGAAGAGCGCGTGGAACGGCATCGCGATCCAGACGTTCTTGAGCTTCTGGTAGTGCTCGGGATCGCAGAAGGGCGAGGCGTGCTGCCACTCCCAGCAGCCCCACGTGGGGGAGGGGGTCCGGAGCGCCTGGAGGTAGCGATGGTCGCCGACGACGCTCGGGTCGTTCACGTCGCGGAGCTCCTTGCCGGGCAGGGCCGCCTGGCAGAAGGGCAGGTCGTCCGTCGTCATGCTGCCGCCGTCCTTGAGGGGATAGCCGGTCTCGGAGTCGTCGTTCTCGAGGATCGCGACCGCGTTCTTCACGCCGCCCTTCTCGAGATAGGCGCGGAGCTCGTCCATGAACTGGGCACGGCGCTTGCCGAACCAGGCGATGTATTTGTCGTAGAGCGCCTTGTTGGCCTTGAGGTCGGCGCGGGAGACGGCCTGGCCGCCGTTCTCCTCGGCGGCGAAGCGGGCGCGCGTGGCGTCGCCGAAGCCGATCGCCCACTGGCCGGGGCGCGGGCGCATGAGGACGCCGGCGAAGCCGCCCTTCTCGACCTGCTCCTTGAAGCGGAAGATCGTGCAGTCGAGGATGTATTCGAGCTCGGCGAGCGTGTCCGGGTCCGTGATGTCGACGCGGAGCTTGCCTTCGGACCACCAGATGTGCGTGTAGTTCTTGCCGCGCTGGTCGGGCTTGTTGTCCAGGTCGAGCGGCTCGGCGCGCTTCTGCGGGCCGAGGCAGAGGCCCTCCTGGCCGGCGGCCCCGCCGTATTCGTAGTAGGGCAGGACGTCGAAGCCGTATTTGTCCACGGCCATCGGGACGATGCGGCCCCAGATGTCCCAGTCGTGGCCGTTGCCGCCCCACATCCAGTTCGGGTGCTTGGCGCCGGGCAGGTTGTTGCGGCCCTTCCAGTTCACGTCCCAGCCCTGGTTGTGGCCGAACTCCAGCAGGTCCTTGCAGTAGGTGTTCTGCCCGAAAATCTTCATCGCGCGGAACTTCTGCTCGATCCAGTCGAGGCCGGCGTTCGAGTCGCACAGGCCGCCCTCGCCCGTCACGCCGTCCGCCATTTCCTCGCGCCAGAAGATGCGGCGGCGCGGCAACGGCGCGGGCGGGAAGTTGATCTTGGCCCACGCGGCCTTTTCGTCGACGATTTCGCAGAGCAGGATGCGCGAAACGGCGATGCCGGCGGAGAGCGGATGCCATTTCTTCTGGTATTGCGAAATCGCGATCTCGAAGCCGTCCGTCGCGATGTCCATCTTGCCCTTGTCGTCGCGGGTGGCGGCGCGCAGGCCGAGGAAGGTGAGGGAGGACCAGGTCTGGAACTTGCCGCTCTGCGGGATCTTGAGCGACTCGGGCTTGTGGTGGACGATCGGCCCCTCGAAGGCGTCGCCGTTGGCCTGCCCGGTGTAGAACGAGCGGCGCGAGTTGTTGCCGTAGTTGCGGACGTGGAACGCGCGCGGCTCGTCGTCCGGATACTCGATCACGACGACGTAGGCGCCGTTGGGACGCAGTTCCTTGCCTTCGCCCAGGCGCCAGTCGACCCAGGAAGCCGTTTCCGGCTGCACGTCGAGGACGCGGCAGGGCTTGCCGAGGATCGTCTCCACGCGGCTCGCGCCGGCGGGATAGTCGGCGAAGCGGTGGTCCTCCTTCGAGCAGTCGATCACGTCGACGATGGTGCATTCCCCGTAGACGGGGAGCTTGATGGCGCGCGCGGGCGCCGCGACGAGCGCGGCCGCCGCGAGCGCGGGCAGGAGCAGGGATTGGGTCGTCATGGTCTGGAAACTCCGTGCCGCGCGGGGCGTCCCGCGCGAACGCATCCGATTAAACCAGAAATCCGCCTCCGCGGCAAGCGAAAACGGCTGCGTCCGGCGGCGCGGCCGGCCGGCGGTTGCGCCGGCGCGGAAGCTTTTCCTTCCCCGCGGGGGCCGAATGTGCTAGAATCGGCGCGCCATACGGACAACGCCTTCCCCGGAGCCGACATGACGCGCCCGCTTCCATCCCTCCTCTCCGCCCTTTTCGCGACCTTCGCCCTCGCCGCTTCCGCCGCCGGCTACAAGTCGATGTGGATCACGGACGTCGCGACCGGCCGCACGGTCGGCCCCGTCGTGAACAAGCCCGGCAACCGGTTCTCCGCGGGCGGGCGGGAATGGATCGTCCTGCAGTCGAAGTCCGGCGAGGTGAACTTCGCGGACGCGGCGTCGCTTTCCCCGCAGGGGCCCTACGGACTCGTCGAGCAGCGCATGTTCGAGCTCGGCGACGAGGCGTACGTCTTCACGCGCGTCCTCGACTACGAAGGAAGCACGCCCGGCGCCGACGAGGCGGTCGTCTCCCAGGCCGAGCGCGCGCCCGCCGAGAAGGGCCGCCACCCGTGGAGCCGGGACCTGCCCGAACGCTGGGTCCTCGCCCCGCTGCCGAGCACGAACCCCGGCGCCCACAAGGACCCCGGCAAGTCCTGGCACCTCGAAACGCTGCAGGTCGCTCCGTCCGCTACCGTCTGGGCCGAGCCCGTCCACAAGGACCCCTACGACTGGACGCTCGGCGGCTTCTCCGGCACGGACGCTTCGCTCGAGACGCGGCGCCTCGGCGTTTCCGGCTTCTGGAAGGGTCTCTTCGCGGAAGCGGCCTTCGTCGCCGGCGGAAAGAGCTCCGGTTCGCTCGTCCCGGACGGGACGAGCCTGTCCTCCCTCAAGCTCGACGACGTCGACGGCTGGCACCTCGCCGCCGGATACCGCTACGCCTTCGTCATCGACGGCCCCTGGAGCGCGAGCGCGTCCGTCTTCGGTTCCTGGGACTCGCTGTCCGCCGGACTTTCCGCGACGACGACCGCCGAAACCGACATCTCCGTCGAGACCGTCGAAGTGAACGACAAAGGGGAAACGGTCACGACCGAAACCGTCAAGAAGGGAATCGGTTTCTCGGAGTGGAAGGACGACGCGACGCTGGAGGAATTCCGCGCCGGCGTATCCGTCGGGCTCCAGTACGACGAGTGGTACTGGGGCGCCGCCGTGCGCGTCCTCGCCGACTGCTGGACCGACACGTCGATCGACGTCAAGGTCCCCGTCGCCGGCGAAACCTACCGCCTCGAAGCGGACCGGGCGCGGCCCGTCGGCGTCCAGGCCTCCCTCTGGTACTGTCCCGCCGGCAACTGGATCCTCGAAGGCTCGCTCCTGCTGGGCTCCGAAACGACGCTCCGCCTCGGCACCGGATTCTTCTTCTGATGCCCGCGCCGCGCGTCTGGCTCGACTTCGACGACGTGCTCTGCGAAACGTTCGCGGAGTTGCGCGCCTTCGCGCGCGCCGAATTCGGCAAGGACCCCGCGCCCGGCCGCGAAATCCACTTCGACCTGCACGACTCGCTCGACCTCTCGGACGCGGAGTACGGCACGTTCATGGACCGCTTCCACGCCGAGCGGCTCCTCGCCGTTCCCGAGATCCCCGGCGCGTGCGACGCCGTCCGCGGCTGGCTGCGCGACGGCGCGGCCGAACCGGTCGTCGTGACCGGCCGCGCCGCGTGGTGCCACGCGGACTCCGTGCGCTGGCTCGAGGAGCG
>JAFPUX010000464.1 GCA_017413145.1 Kiritimatiellia bacterium
GAACTCGCTCGCCGCGCCCGAGGGGTTCGTCCTGCTGCCCGCGGACGCGGACGGCCTGGTCGAGCCGGAACGCAGCACGTCCTTCGCGATCAACGCGGACGGCAGCGGCGCCGTCGCCATCTACGGGGACGAAGCCCCGAAAACGAACGCCGTCCCGTCCGTTCCCGCCGACCCGTCCGTGAAGGCGGTCCTCGACGAGATGCTGCGGATCGTGAGGACCGCACAGGAAAAGATGGAGAAGGACGGCGCGTTCGCGCCGGCGGCCACCGAAGCTCTCGAGGCGCTTCGTGCCGTCGACGCCTCCGCCGCGCCCGAGGACTTCCGCAAGGCGTTCGGCGAGACCATCGACGCCGTTGCGCGCATGACCGACATCTCGGTCCGCCTGGGCGAAAACGCCTTCATCGATCCGCCCGAGAAAGACGTGGCCGAAATCGAAGCCGCCATCGACGCGGCCGACGCGGCCGGGGCGAAGCTGAAGAAGGCGGCCGCCGCCCACGGCGTGCCCCGGCACGACATCTTCGACGAACTCTGACCCCGCCCCATGCCCCGCCTTTCGAAACGCAGAGCCACGCAGAGAGCGCAGAGACCGGTTCTCACGCGGAGTTCGCGGAGTCCGCGGAGAATTGAATTGTGATTTGCCATTTGTGGACAATCCCAAACACCCCGCCACGAAAGGAAACCCGCCATGAAACCCGACGGCAGCGAGCGGCGAAGCCGCGACACCCGGCCGCAGCCGGCGTGGCGGAAGCCACGCCGTGCCAGGCCGTACCTCGTCCCGGTCCGCCTACACGGCCGGTTGCGGCCAGAGCTTCAGTTCGGAGACGCCGGCGACCAGCGCGAAGTGCCGGTCGAGGGAAAAGAGCGGAACGCCGAGCTGCATCGCGTGCTGCGCAATCACGAGATCGGGGACGCCGACCTTGTTGATGCCCGCCCGGATGCACCGTTCCTGGAGATCGCGCAAGGCCGGCCAGTCGATTTGCAGAGGCGGATTCCCGACGGCCGAAAGCGCCTCCTCGGCCGCCGTTTCGCCGCGCACGCGGAGGAACGGGACGAGCTCGGTCAGGACGACTTCGTCGAGCAGCGCCTCGTCGCCCGCCAGAAGGTAGTCGACGGCGTCGGCGACCGGCGCGGCAGTCTTTCCGCCGCGGAAATACGCCACCCACGCGGACGTGTCGACCATCACGCCTTGCATGCGCGCCCCCTGAGCGTGTCAAGGTCCAGCGAGAATCCGGGCATCGAGCCTCGCATCGCACGCAAGCGCGAAAGCTTCTGCAGGCGGACGAACTGCTGCAGGGCGAGCACGATTGCCGCCGTCTTCGTTCCGCAGTTTCCGGCGCGCATCGCCTCGTCGATCAACTCGGGAGGAAGGTCGAGTGTGGTTTTCATCGGGATGGATGTCTGTATCGGTTCCGTTGTTTCAGATTGCAATTCTTCCACAAACTATACAGAAAAGCAAGCAAAATGTTACTGCACATCGAACCCGTATCCTGTTCCACCGCCCCCGTAAATTTTACAATTCCATGACAATTCGGAAAACGGAATCTGCTAGAATCCCCTGACATCAGACCCCGCTACGCAGCCGGACAAACCACGGAACACACCGAACACACGGAACACACCCCATCCCGCCACAAAGGGAAACCTCCAACCCCCAAACACCGCCATGAACAAACTTGCCCTCCTTCTCCTCCCGCTCGCCCTTTCGGCGTCCGCAGCCACGCCCGGCGCCAAGACCAAGCCTTCCGCGGCCGCCGCGGCGAAGCCGAAGGCTGCCGCCGCCGCACCCGCCGGCGCGATGCGCGCCAAGCCGGTCCGCGTCGAGATCGACGCCCCGCTCCCCAAAGGCCTCCCTCGGGACCTGAACCTCGGCGGCTCCACAACCGTGATCTCCGGCGACGGCGATACGTCCGGCGGCGGCTACGCCGTCACGTTCCTCGTCCGCGGCACCGGCATCACAGGGATCGACAAGGAGTCGCTCAAGGTTTCGTCCGCCACCGCCGGCGGCGCGGACGTTTCGAAGAACGACCGCGGCCGCGATTCGTGGAGGGCCGGCCCGTTCCCGTCCGTCGCGGAGGACGGCTCGGCCGCGACGTTCGAAGTGCGCCTCGCGCCCGGCGCCTCGCGCGTGAAGAACGCCGTTCCGGTCGTGCACGGCACGATCGGAATCGAATGCGCGACCGGCCGCGAGACGAAGACCGCGACGATTTCGACCAAGCCCGGTTCGACGGCGCGTCTCGGCCCGCTTTCGCTCAAGGTGCCGGCCGCGGAGGAGGACGGCGACGCGGACGGCGGCGGCGAAGCGGACATGGCCGCCGCGCTCTCGGCCGCGATGGCGCAGGCGGGCGGCGCGGACGGCGGCGAGGAGGACGGCGACGCCGAAGCGGCCGCCGCGTTTCTCGGCATGTTCGGCGGCGGCGGAAGCGATGGCTTCGACCTCGAGGTCTCGGGCGACGAATCGGGCCTCGCCCGGATCGTCCTCGTTGTCGACGGCAAGGAAGTCGAGCGCCGCAGCTGGATGAACTTCGGCCGCGGTTCGACCTTCGGCTTCCCCGCGGTTGAGGGCGACTCCGTCCGCGTGAAGGCCGAATTCTGGACCGGCCGCCGCACCGAGACCGTGTCCTTCTGACCCCCGCTGCGGAGCGATCCGCCCCTTTCCATGCCCCGCCTTTCAAAACACAGAGCCACACAGAGCCGGCCGGAGCGCCGAGCTTCCGCTCCGCGTCCCTTTCGGCGTTCTCGCCGCGCGGGAATGCGGTTGTTTTTGGGTTGCCCCGTTCCGCGTTGCGCGGTTGGGGCTTGCCCAACCAAAACCTTTTTTCGCCAGCGGCCCGAAATCCGAGAAGGGCGCGAAGCCGACCCGTTGGCCGCTCCCCGCCGCTCCGTGTGGCTCTGTGTTCAAACACGCAGAGAACGCAAAGACTGGTTCTCACGCGGAGTTCGCGGAGTCCGCGGAGAATTGAATTTGGATTTGTGGACAATCCCAACCACTAACCTCCAACCTCGTTGTTGCCCATGATCGAGAAACAGAAAAGGCGTCCTCGCCGCCGGCGCGCGCCGGACGTCCGGCCCGGCGAGACGTGGCGCGCGCTCGACGGCTGGGGCGCGCCCTACGAAGTGTCGGACCTGGGGCGCGTGCGCAAGCCGGCGACGGAGGTC
>JAFPUX010000059.1 GCA_017413145.1 Kiritimatiellia bacterium
CGCCGCCGAGGAGGGGCAGCACGACGGCTCCGGAGCCCGCCGCCTTCGCGGCGGCGCGCAGCGCGGGGACGAGCGGGCCGTCCGCCAGGATCCACCGCGCGGAGCCGGCGTCCTGCAGGACGAGCGCCGCGCATTCGGCGGCCAGGGGGGACGGTCCCGCCTCCTGCGCCCGGACGGACGCGGCGGCGAGAACGGAAAGCGCGAGAACGGCGGGGAAGACGTGCGTTTTCATGCCGTCAAGTCTACCACGCGCGGCCGCCCCGCGCAAGCGCCGCGGCCGCGCGATTTTCGCTCTTGATTTCGGTCCCGCCCGTGTGGTAGCATTCCGCGCCGTTCGACCGAACGGCGGGATTAGCTCAATTGGTAGAGCACCAGATTGTGGATCTGGGTGTTACGGGATCGTGCCCCGTATCCCGCCCCAACTTGGACGGCCCCGGCGGAGCGCGCTCCGCCGGGGCCGTTTTCCGTCCGCGCCGGGCGGCGGAATTTGCTGGATTCCGCGCGGGGACGGCGGTATACTTGCGCGGCATGAACGACGCCCCCGCCAAGAAACCCGCCTGGACCGACCGCCTCGCGCAGAACGCGCGGAAGGCCGTCCGCTTCGTGAACCGCGACGTCTGGGAACTCGAAATCTCCGCCGTGCGCGGCGTGCGCCGGTCGCTCGTCCGCACCGTGCGCGTGCTCTACCTCGTCGCGCGCGGCTTCCGCCGCAACGAGTGCACGCTGCACGCCGCGTCGCTCACGTTCATGACGCTGCTCTCGATCGTGCCCGTCCTCGCGCTCGCCCTCTCGCTCGCGCGCGCCGCCGTCGACACCTCCGAGCTGCGCGAAAGCGCCAAGGGCATGGTCCGCAAGTTCTTCGACACGCCCATTCCCGGGCAGAGCCTCGTGGAGACCGCCGGGCCGAAGGACGCGGTCAACGGGACCGAAGAGCCCGAAGGGATTGAAGGGATCGAAGAGATTGAAGGGATTGAAGAAATCGAAAAGGCCGATGACGCGCCGGATGGCGCGCCACCGCCGCCCCAAGAGGCCTCCGAAACCGCCGGCATCAGCGTGGAGAAGCTCGAAGACCTCGTCGACAAGGGCTTCAACGTCGTCGAAAACCTGAACTTCCGCGCGCTCGGGGGCGTCGGCCTGCTCGTGCTCGTGTGGACCGTGATCGGGCTGCTCGGCAACATCGAGAAATCGTTCAACCACGTCTGGGGCGTCACGAAGTCGAGAACGCTCGCGCGCAAGTTCACGGACTACCTCTCGGTCGTGATCATCCTGCCGTTCCTGTGCATCGCGGCCTCGTCCGTTCCGGTCGTCTCGGCGCTCGCGAAGCGCCTGCACCGCCTGGAGGGCCTGTTCGGGATGGGCTCGGTCGCGGGGGCGCCGGTCTTCCGCACCCTGTGGGTGGTCGCGATCCTCACGATCGCGTTCTGCTTCCTGCTCCGGTTCGCGCCGAACACGCGCGTGCGGTTCCGTCCCGGCCTGCTCGGCGGGTTCGTCGCCGCGGTCGGCCTCTTCTTCTGGCTCAAGCTCTGCCTCGTGTTCCAGATCGGCGTCGCCAAGAACAGCGCGCTGTTCGGCTCCTTCGCGATGGTCCCGATCCTGCTCTCGTGGGTCTACGTCTCGTGGACGATCGTCCTCGTCGCGGCCGAGGTCTCCTACGCCGCCCAGAACGCCGACAACTACGAAATGGAGACGGGCTGGAACACGCCCTCGCCGCGCGCCCGCCTGCTGCTCGCCGCCGCCCTCCTCCGCAACCTCGCCGCCGAGGTCGAAGCCGGCCGCGGCACGATTTCGCTCGCCGCCTTCACGCGCCGGCACCGCGTTTCGTTCCGCCTCGCCCGCACCGTCTGCCGCGACCTGTGCGACGCCGGCATCCTCGCGCCCGTCGAGGGCGAGCCGGACACGTTCGCCTCGCGCATCGACCTCTCGCGCGCGACCGTCGGCTCCATCGCGCGCACGCTGCTGGACGCCGGTTCGTCCGTCGAGGCGCTCGGCCTCGGGTCCCTCGCGCCGGCGCGCGTCCTCACGGACGGCATCGACCGCGCCCTCGCCGCGACGCCCGCCCTTTCGTCCCTGCCCGCCGATCCCGTCGGCGGCGGCGCGGAAAGCGCCGGAGGACCCGCGGCGACGTGAAGACGCTCGACGGCGCTTCGGGCGCGCCCCTGCGCTCCTTCGTCGCGGACGACCCGGCGGCCGCGCGCTTCCTCGCGCACCTCGGCGCCGAACGCACCGAGTCGCGCCACACGACCGCCGCCTACCTGCGCGACCTCGGGCAGTTCGCCGAGTTCACGTGGGGCTCGGAACGCAAGCCGCCCTACCCGTGGGGCGACGTCGACCGCGACCTCGCGCGCGCGTGGCTCGTCGGCCTCGCGCAGGCCGAGGCCGAGCCCGCGTCGATCCGCCGCAAGCTCTCCGCGCTGCGCGCGTTCTACCGCTTCCTCGTGCGCGAGGGCGCCGTCCCCGACTCCCCCCTCGCCTCCCTGCGCGGCCCGAAGAAGCGCCGCACGCTGCCGGACGTGCTCTCCGCCGGCGACGTCGCGCGCCTGCTCGACACCGC
>JAFPUX010000465.1 GCA_017413145.1 Kiritimatiellia bacterium
GGCGGCAACGGCGGCAGCCAATACCGCTACGCCACCGACAGCGGCGTGGACGAAACCCGCTTCGCGCAGCCCGGCGCCGACGGCTTCGGCGGCGGCGGCGGCGGCGCCATCGGCCACATCCGCTACAACGCGGGCACCAAGGCCGCCATGTCGGACGGCTGGTCGGAGGAGTACTCCACGAGCTACGGCGCCCGCGGCGGCAGCGGCACGGTGATCGTCCGCCTGCGCACCGGCGAGCTCACGGCGGCGCCGCAGTTCCGCGTCTACCGCGTGGATCCCGCGGCGGCGGCCGCGACGGTCGTCTACAAGCTCTTCGACTTCGGCCTCGCCGGCGGGAGCGTCACGCTGACGGCTTCGGTCGCGCGCGACGACGCCGGCTCCGACCCGATCGCCTTCACGCTCGCGAGCGCGACGACGAGCGTCGGCTCCGAGGCGACGTTCGAGCTGACCGGCCTCAAGCCGGCCACGGCCTACACGGCCACGTTCGTCGCATCGAACGACCTCGGCGAAGAGAGCGCCCCGCTCGCCGTCTCGTTCACGACGGCGGCCGAGGACGGCCTCGCGCCGCGCCTGCCCGGCCTCGTCCAGACGAAGTTCGCGGGCTACCAGAGCTACGCGATGCTCGACTCCTACCGGCCCGAGGACGGCACCGACGCGCGCCGCGAACCGGGCGTGACGCTCGCCACGATCCGGGGCGCCGAAGGCACGGCCTACACGAGCCCGATCGACGGCGTCCAGACCGCGCTCGCGAAGAACACGACGTTCGCCTACTCGGGCGAAGTGTGGATCGACGCGGATTGGCAGAACGTCTTCGGCCACTACATGGCCGACGGCTCGCGCATCACGATCTACAACAGGGACGGCTCGATCAACGTCCAATACACGGCCCAGAACCGCGGCCTCCCCGTCACGGTGAGCGAATCCGGCTGGTATCCGATCGACGTGCGCCTGCTGTTCGGCACCTCGTCGACGCTCGGCTACAACAGCAACGACTACCGCGGCGTCCGCCGCAAGAAGTGGAACCGCGGCACGATGGCCGATCTCGTGGACGACGGCAGCGGCACGCTCCTGCGCACGACGCTGTCCGCGCCGGCCGTGACGGTGCCGTCCGTCTCGCGCACGGCCGCCGGCCTCACGGCCACGGTCCGCTACCTGCCCGAGGAGAACGAGGGCACCGCGAGCGTCTACGCCGTGTGGGGCGCCTACGCGGGCGAAACGCGCGCGTCGTGGGCGGGCTCCAAGCTCGTCGGCACGGCCTCGACCGACTCGCCGGTCGTCTCCGCCTCGCTCACCGCGGTCGAACTCGCGGGCGCGACCTACGTCCGCTTCGTCGCGGAGCCGGCCAGCTCCACCTGGTGGCCCAAGAGCTGGAGCGAGTCGCTCTACCTCCCGGAAATCGAAGAGCAGGCGAGCGTCCCGCCCGCCGTCTCGTTCGGGGCCGTCGTCGGCGAGTTCGCCACGAGCAACCGCTTCACCGCGGCCGTGACGGACGCCGGCAGCGCCGCCGCGAACGGCACCGTGTCGCTCGCGCTGCAGCTCTCGGCCGACCTCTCGGCCTTCGACAACCTCGCGGCGGACGCCGCCTGGACGGGCGTTTCGATCGACCTCGGCAGCGCCGTCGCGGTCGGCTCCGCGACCTACGCCGCGACGGGCCTCGCGCCGTCGAAGACCTACGCCGCGCGCCTCGTGGCCGACAACGGCACGGACAAGGGCGCCTCGGCGCCGTTCACGCTCTCCACGACCGCGCTCGATGAAAACGTCGGTCTTGGCGCCGCCGGCCTGCTGCAGCAGCGGACCACCGTCGCCAACGACACGGCCGACGCGGCCGACGCGCCCGCGTGGGACGAAACGCAGGCCGACATCGTCGACGGCGCGATCATGGCCTACACGGGCGGCGACGAAAACGCCGTCGCCTCCTACACGTGCCGCAACGGCGAGACCTACGCCTGGGGCAACGGCGGCACGGGCAACTACACCGGATGGATCTACAAGGGCTACATGAAGCTCGTCGCCGGCACGACCTACACGTTCGGCGGCTTCATCGACGACTGCATCATCCTCCGGATCGACGGGACGCAGATCCTGCGCCAGAACAACTACAACGCCGGAACGCAGTGGGGCACCTACACGCCCGCGTCGACCGGCTGGCATCCGATCGAGATCCGCATGGGCAACGGCATCGGCGGCAAGGGCGCGATCAACGCGAGCTTCACGTGGGGCGCCGGCTTCAACACGACCAACACGCGGACCCTGTCGTCCGCCGCCACGACGGCCCTGATCGACCCGGGCGACGGATCCCTGCTGCGCACGGGCCGGGCCCGCGACGTCTCGGTCGCGTCCTACGCGTCCGACGGCGCGTCCGGCCTCGACCTCACCGCCGCGCTCGGCGCGTGGGCCGGCGGCGCGACCGACCTTTACATGGTCTGGGGCGCCGCGTGGGCGGGCGAAGACACCAACGCCTGGGACCATGTCGCGCTCGTCCGGGCCGGCGTACCCGAAACGGCCGCGACCGTGGCCGCCAACATCGCGGACGCCTCGCAGGCCGCGGTCGTCCGCTTCGTCGCCTACGACGCCGGCGGCGGCGACTCCTGGAGCCCGAGCGTCTTCGTGGACCTCTCCAGCCCCGCGATCGCCGATCCCGGCGCCACGGGCGACGGCGACACGGGCTACTTCCCCGTGCGCGTCCTCAACCCGGGCACGGGTTCGCTCGCGGTCGTGCTGGAGATCGCCGACAACGCCGGCATGGCCAACGCGACGCGCATCCCGGTCGCCACGTCCGGCGCGGGCCTCTACGTCGTCACGAACGCCGTCGCGCCCGCCGCGACGACCTGGTACCGCTGGCTCGCGAGCACGACGACGGGCGCCGCCGACAGCACGGCCGTCGCGTCGATCACGACGCTCGCCGGCTCCAAGGTGAACGCCGCGGCCGGCACGACGTCGGTCACGCACCACACCGTCACGTTCAACGGTTCGCTCGAAACGCTCGGCGCCGGCCGGACGCTCGTCTATCTCTACACGGGCTCCTCGGCGAACGACCTCGCGATCAACGGCGATCCGGTCGAAATGACGTCGACGGGGGCGTTCTCGTTCCAGCGGCACTTCACGAGCACGAACCCGGACAGCGAGACGGTCTACTTCAAGTTCGTCTCCGTGAACACCGCGCCCGGCAACACGTCGTGGACGAGCGAAAACCTCGTTTCCTCCGTCGCCACGCGCGAAGAGCTCACCTACCGCTGGAAGGCGTCCGTCACCTCCGGCGCGTGGGAAGACCCGGCCAACTGGGAGCACGACGCGGTCTACGACGGCGACTGCTGCGGCTACCCGCACTCGGCCTACAGCGTCGCGGACTTCTCGGCGCTGACGCCCGGCGAGGAATACGTCGTCACGCTCTCCGCGACCGAGCACTTCTCGCGCCTGGCCGTCGGCTCGTCCGCCGACGCCGGCACGTCGCTCGCGCTGCGGCCTGCGGACGGCCTCTCCCGCGCGCCGGCCACGTTCGAATACTTCCGCGTCTACGGCACGGTGATTCTCCAGTCGCTCGACGTGAAGTTCCGCAGCAACCAGACCGCAACCGTGTTCCCGGACGCGACGCTGATTCTCGACGACACGGTCTCGTCCGACTCCGGCTCCAACCCGGGCTGGGATGTCGGCAACTACGACAAGGCCCAGCCCGCCACGGTGATCGTCCGCAACGGCTCCTACTGGGGCCACTGGTATTGGTCCTACGTCGGCAGCGGCTCGACGATCACGGTCGACTCCGGCTCCACGTGGTACCGCTCGCGCTGGGACCAGACGCGCATCCGCTTCGGCGAAGGCGTCACGGTGAACGTCCTGGACGGCGCGACGCTCGTCCCCGGCAACTGGCACATGAACCGGGACTCGCACCTCGTCGTCTCCAACGCGGTCGTGCAACAGCGCTGGTACCAGTTCTTCCACGGCGTCGACAGGACCTCTACGCCCTACTACAACGGCGGCTACTTCGATTTCCGCGGCGCGTCCCCGGTCTACGACGCGACCTTCTTCGGCGACGACACGGCGTCGTTCCGATACGAGTATCCGACGGCGACGCCGTTCCGCTACGTGTTCCACGTCCCGACCGAAGGCTGGGCGGCGGCGCCGCTCCGCGTCGCGATGAACACGACCAAGGGCTTCGGCTCGGTGAACCCGACCTACGCCGGCAAGGGGCAGACCTGCATCGAGGTCGTCGTCCCGGACGAGACGGGCGTTCAGTTCGTCACGAACGCGGTCGAGGTCCCGCTCGTCTCCACGATGGGCACCCGCAACGCGAGCGGCGCGTATCTGACGTTCTACTCGACGAACTACATCGCGTTCGCCGATCCGCCCGGCGAAGGGGACTACTTCTACTGGACCTACGACCATTCGACGGCCCGGACGCCCGCTACGGCCGGCGCGATGCCGGACGGCCTGTGGCTCCACCTCGAACCGCGGCATCCCTACGATCCCGCCGTCACGAACCTCGCGCTCAACGCGGCGGACGACTCCACCGCGGCGATCGGCTTCGACTTCACGCCGGGCGCCTTCGCGACGCAGGCGCAGGTTTGGGCGCTCTTGGCCATCGATGGCCAAGACGCCGTCTCCACGAACCTCCTGCTCTCGCTTGACGCCCCCGAGGCGGGCCGCCTGCAGGGGACGCTCTCCGACCTCGAGAGCGAAACGGACTACACGGTGCGCCTCTACGCGCGCAACCTCGTGGACGGTCAGTGGTTCGAGTCGTCGGTTTCCGAAACGCTCTCATTCGCGACCGACCGCTCGGTGCCCGACCCGGCCGTCGCGCTCGCCGCGCCGACCGACGTCACGCAGGGCACGGCGACGCTGCCGTGGACGCTCCTGCGCCGCGGTTCGAACCGCACGCTCGTGTCCGTCACGCTCTACTTCTCGCACGCGAACGACTTCACGGACCTCTCGGCCTGCCGCAGCCTTGCGCTCGACCCGACGGTCGACCTGGGCACCTACCCGGCCGTGCTGACGGCGCTCGCGCCGGCTTCGACCTACTACGCGAAGGTAATCGCCGTGAACGACGGCCTCGCGGACAACACGGGCGAATCCGCGGTCGTGTCGTTCGCGACGCCCGCCGAGCCCGTCGACGCGGCCGACTGCCTCGTCTCCACGGCGAACGTCTGGGAAACGGGCCTCGCCTTCACCTACCAGACGGGCGCGTTCCAGTCGAACCTGCTCACCGGCGCGTCCTACGTGACAGGCGGCACGTCGGCGCAGTTCGACCGTCCGGCAACCCTCACGGACCGCTCCGGCCAGGATTGGGGCAACGGCGCCAACATCGCCGCCGGCCGCACGATCGCGTGGACGCTCGCCGAGCCGAGCGACATCGGCGAAATCCGCGTCTTCTCCGGCCGCAACGACTACAACAAGTCGTCCGGCATGGCGATCGAGTCGATCGAAGTGCGCGACGCGGACGGCGTCTGGTCCGAGCTGCCCGGCTCCTCCGTCCACTACTGGGCGGCCGACAAGCGGACGCACTACGGCTTCCTCAAGCCGGCCCGCGCGGGCGACGCGCTGGCGCGCAACGCCACGGGCATCCGGATCGCGTTCGGCTTCCACCAGGTGTCGGACTACCACCACTACATGGAAATCCAGGCGTTCCCGCCGAAGGCCACGGAGATCTTCTCGGCGTGGCTCGGCGATTCGGGCGCGGCCTACACGAACAACCTCCTGCGCGGCCGCGACTACGCGGTGGCCGGCTTCTACCAGAACGGCGCCTCCTACGCGCCGGGGGTCCTCACGGACGGCCTCTACGTGAAGGAAGCCTACTACGGCTTCGGCAAGGACTCGACGTTCGAGGCGGAGCTTCCCGGTCCGACCGCCCTTTCCGAAGTGCGCCTCCACGGCTACTGGAACAACTACGGCCACTCCAAGGTCTCGGTGACGAAGCTCGAGCTCCGCGGCGCGGACGGCGCGTGGCGCGAGGTCTACGCGCACCCGACCGACCACGAAGGCTGGGACGGATACTTCGTCGCGACGCGGCTGCGCCCGGTCGCCGCGGACTACTTCGCGACCGACGTCACGGCCCTGCGCCTCACGTTCGGCAAGCCGTGGGACCAGAACTTCGCCACGGTGCAGGAAATCGAGGCGTTCGGCGTGGCCGCGGAAGACGCGGTCGAATACGCCGGCAACGCGCTCTCGCTCCGGTCCGTCACGTTCTCGGCCGACGGCCTCGCGGCGCGCGTGGCGCGCACCGCGACCGATTCGGCGATGTCGCTCTACGCCGTCTTCGGCGCGACCTACCACGGCGACGACCTCGCGGCCTGGGTCGCGGACGGCGGCGCCGCGCTGCGCGTCGGCGCCTGGGGCGAAGGCGACGAAACCGCGTTCGCGGCGATCGACGCGGACGACATCCCGGCCGGGGCGAACTACGTGCGCTTCTACGCAGTCTACAAGGACCTCGCCGGCAACGACAAAGCCGACATCCTCGGCTGGTCCGAGTCGGTCACGCTGCCCGAGACGCCGATCGCGTCCGGCGCGGCGCCCGGCTACGTCTACGACCACCTCGAGCGCGTCACGCCGAGCACGGCCGTGCTCGTCGGCGACGTCGCGACGCTCGGCGAAGGCGCGTCGGACGCCACGGTCGTCGTGCGCGTCGCCGCGGACGCGGCGGCCGAGTGCCGGACGCTGTCGCTCCTGACGGTGGACGGCCCGGCGGACGCCTCCGTCACGATCCCGCGCCTGCAGCCCGGTACGTCCTACCAGGCCTGGGTCTGGGCCACGAACGATCTCGGCGCGTCCAGCGCGACGAACGGCCCGATCTCGTTCACGACCGCGGCGGAAGCCGTCGGCGCGCCGCTCGGCGTCGAGGACGTCGTCTGGACGGGCTCGGCCTGGGCCAACAACAATTCGACGTTCGTTTCCTCGAACATCCTGCGCCGCGCGACCGCGTCGACCGTCGGCTGGCCGACGAACGGCTTCGGCTCGCCGAACAACAACGACGGCGGCAACGACCGCGCGCCCTACCTGGCCGACGGCGACACGCGCGGCTGGGGCATCCCGCAGGAGGGCCAGGTCGTCTTCGAGCTGGACGGCACCTACGACGTGGAGGAAATCCGCGTCTACGGCGGCGACTGGGGCAGCCGCGCGCACCAGGCGATCGGCAGGATCGAATACCGCCTCGCGGACGGCGCGTGGGTCCCGATCCCGAACACCGAAATCTACTTCGGCTGGTATGGCGCCTACACGCTCGTCACGATCAAGAGCGCGACGGGCGCGGCCATCGCCCCCGGCGCCACGGCCCTGCGCTACACGGAAGGAGAGGTCGCCGTGAACCGCGGCTGGAACGCCTGCCACTGGGTCCGCGAAATCGAGGCCTTCGGCCCGAAGAGTGTCGCCACGGCGTCCGCCACGGCCCTCGCGATCGAGGACAAGTCCTGGACCGGCGACCTGCTCGCCGCCACGCTCTCGCGCGTCGGCACGGCTCGCGCGGCCAACGTCTACGCGGTCGCCGGCGCGGCGCACCACGAGACCGACTTCGGCGCGTGGACCAACGACCTTCCCGCCGTGCCCGTCGGCTCCTTCGCCGCGGGCGAGGCCGAAACGACGGTCGTCTTCGCGAACGTCCCGGCGGCGGCCAATTACGTCCGCTTCGTCGAGCGTCCCGTCGTGAACGGCGCCGAGACCGGCGAAGAAGGCTGGTCCCCGGTCGTGTTCCTGCCGGTGCAGGCGGTTTCGGGCGCGAACGCCGATCCGGTCTTCTCGGTCCTCTCCTTCGACGGCGTCCGCGCCGGCAAGGCGCTCTTCACCGTGCGCCTGCCGTATCTGGGCGCCGGCGCCTCCTCGGCCACGGTCGTGGCGGAGTTCGGCACGGCGGCGGACGCGCTCGCCACGTCCGTCCCGCTCGAAGCGTTCGACGCGGCGACGGTCGAAGCGCAGGTCGCGCTCCCCGGCCTTGTCGTCGGGCGGACCTACTACGTGAAGCTCCACGCCGAGAACGCGCTCGGCGGCGAAAGCGCCGCGAGCGCAGTCTACACGGTCGACGCGGGCGGCCTCGCCGCCACGAGCGCCGACGCGACCGAGACGATCGACCTCGGCGACGAAACGGTCTTCGTCTGGAAGGGCGGCGCCAACGGCGCGGCCGGCAGCGGCTCGTTCACCGTGACCGAACCCGGCTGGGCGGAAGTCCTGCTCGTCGGCGGCGGCGGCGCGGGCGGCAACGGCAACATCACGCAGGGCGAAGCCCGCTACTGCCACGCCGGCGGCGGCGGCGGCGCGGGCGGCCTCGTCCACGAGACCGCGGTCTGGTTCGAAGCCGGCACCTACGCGGTGACCGTCGGCGCGGGCGGCACGCCCGCCGCGGACCACA
>JAFPUX010000466.1 GCA_017413145.1 Kiritimatiellia bacterium
CGGTCTGCTGTGGATGCAGACGGGCTTCCTGTGCATCCCCCTGAAAACGTCCGGCGAACCCGTCGCGGCGTTCGCCGCGGTCGCGGCGGCGTGCTGGATCGCCCGGCTGGCGATCCGCCGCGCGTGGCCGGCGGTCACCGGCTCGTAGGCGGCGCGGCGTCCGAAGCGGGACTTGCGGCGCGGGGTCGTTTCGGGTAGACTCCGGCGGCATGGACGAATTCAAACCCCTTCTGGACGCCATCGCCGCCGCGAAGACGCCCGTGTTCTTCACCGGCGCGGGCGTGTCGACGCTGTGCGGCATCCCCGACTTCCGCGGACCGAGCGGCATCTACCGCGACCCGGACGCCGCGCGGATGTTCGAGATCGACCTGTTCGACGAGGATCCGTCGTTCTTCTACCGCAAGGCCGATTCGCTCGTCTACGGCAACGACGAAACGAAGCCCGGCCCCGTGCACGAGGCGCTCGTCGCGCTCCAACGCGCGGGACTCTGCGCGGGCGTCGTCACGCAGAACATCGACGGCCTGCACGAGCGCGCGGGCTCTTCGCCCGTCTGGGCGGTGCACGGCAGCGCCGCGACGCACCACTGCCGGACCTGCGGCGACATGAAGACGTTCGAGGAGATCCGCGCGATCCGCGGCGGCGTCCCGGGCGCGGTGCCGCGCTGCAAGGTCTGCGGCGGCGTCTACAAGCCGGACATCACGTTCTTCGGCGAGTCGCTGCCCGAGGACGCCTTCAACGGCGCGATCCGGCTCGCGTCGCGCGCGGACCTCGTCGTGGTGCTCGGCTCGTCGCTCACGGTCCAGCCCGCGGCGTCGATCCCGCCGCTCGCGTTGCGCGCGGGCGGCCGCCTCGCGATCGTGAACCGCGGGGACACGCCGCTCGACCGGCTCGCGTTCTTCCGCGCGGACGACCTGGCGGCGTTCGCCGAAGCCGCCCTCGCCTTCGCGGCGGCGCGCGGCGCGCGCTAGCGCGGCTGCGTCTTGAGCTGCGGGAAGAGAATCACGTCGCGGATGACCTCCGTGCCCGTGAGCATCATCACGACGCGGTCCATGCCGAGGCCGAGCCCGCCGGTGGGCGGCATGCCGTATTCGAGCGCCTCGACGAAGTCCTCGTCGGTCGATTCGGCGTCCTCGTCGACCTGCGCCTGGAACGCCTCGCGCTGCGCGAAGGGGTCGTTCTGCTCGGTGTAGCCGGGGCAGAGCTCGCGGCCGCCGACGACGAACTCGAAGACGTTGGCCTTCGTCGGGTCGTCCGGGCAAACCTTGGCGAGCGGGACGAACTCGTGCGGAACGCGCGTCACGAACGTCGGCTGGATCAAGGTCTTTTCGATCAGCTTGTCGTAGACCTCGTGCGTGAGGAGGAGCATGTCCCACGCGGGGTCGAACGGCAGCTCGGCGGCGCGGACGCGCGCCTGCGCTTCGGCGAGCGGCAGGTCGAACCAGTCGGCGCCCATGCGCTCCTTCACGAGGTCGGCGTAGGCGACCTCGCGGTAGGGCGGCGTGAAGTCGAGCTCGTGCTCGCCGTACTTCACCTTGCGCGAGCCGATGACGGTGTCGCACAGGTGCGGCAGGAGCCCTTCGATCACGTCCATCATCGAGCGGCGGTCGCCGTAGGCCTGGTAGAGCTCCAGCACGGTGAACTCGGGGTTGTGCGTGCGGTCGAGGCCCTCGTTGCGGAAATCGCGGCCGATTTCGAAGACCTTGTCGAAACCGCCGATGATCAGGCGCTTGAGGTAGAGCTCCGGGGCGATGCGGAGGAACATTTCGCGGTCGAGCGCGTTGTAGTGCGTCGTGAAGGGCTTCGCCGTGGCGCCGCCGGCGTGGGGCTGGAGGATGGGCGTCTCGACCTCCATGAAGCCGCGCTCCTCGAGCCAGCGGCGCGTCTCGCGCAGGATCGCGCTGCGCTTGTAGAAGCGCTCGCGCGACTCGGGATTCGTGAAGAGGTCCACGTAGCGCTGGCGGTAGCGGTCCTCGGTGTCGACGAGGCCGTGGAACTTCTCGGGCGGCTGGCGCAGGGCCTTCGAGAGCAGCGTCCAGCGCTTCACGCGGACCGAAAGCTCGCCGGTGCGCGTGACGAAGAGCTCGCCCTCCGCGCCGACGTGGTCGCCCAGGTCGAGCAGCTTGAACGCCTCGAAGTCCTCGGGACGGTCGAAGTTCTTCGCGTTGACGAAGAGCTGGATGCGGGCGAAGCCGTCGCGCAGGTCGGCGAAAATGGTCTTGCCCATGTTGCGCAGCGCGAGGATGCGGCCGGCGGCGTTGACGGACGGGCCGGGGGCGGGCGCCTCCGCGGGGGCGCCGGGCGCGGC
>JAFPUX010000467.1 GCA_017413145.1 Kiritimatiellia bacterium
AGGTCGCGCGCCAGCCGCCGCCGTCGTAGTAGGCCTGCGGGCGGAACCAGGTGGTGATGATCCAGTTCACGCGGGTGATCTCGCCGAGCTGGCCGCTCTTGATGATTTCGCGCAACTTGATGTAGTGCGGGTCGGTGCGCTGGTTGAACATCGCGGAGAAGACGACCTTCTTGTCCTTGTGGGCCGCAATCAGGCGCTCGCAGTCGGCCTTGTGCACGGAGATGGGCTTCTCGACGAGCGTGTGGATGCCCTGCGTGAGCGCGTCGATGCCGATCGTCGTGTGGTCGTAGTGGGGCGTCTCGACCATCACCGCGTCCACCTCGCCGGAGCGGATGAGCGCCTTGCTGTCGGTGAACTTGAGGTATTTGTCGCCGTAGCGGTCCATCTTGGACGGCACGATGTCGCAGATCGCCGTGAGGCGCGCGCGCTTGATCAGGCCGCGCTCGATGTTCGCGATGTGGCTGGTGCCCATGTTGCCGACGCCGATGACGCCGATCCGGACTTCCGTGAGCTTCTTCTGCTGCTTTTTCATGGTGGAGGGGTTGGGGTGGAAACGGTTGCGCCCATTCTCCCGCAACTCGCCGCGAAAAGCAAGCGGAAGTTGCGCCGCGCCGCGCGTTCCGCTATACTTGCGCCCCATGCAGGACCCCCACGCCGCGCCACGCCGATTCCTCCGCCTCCTGGCGGCGGCCGCCGCCGCGTGGATCGCGCTCTTCCCCGGCGCGGCGGAGGCCGCCAAGCCCGCCGCGAAGAAGCCCGCGGCGTCCGCGCGCCCCGCGGCCGGGACGATTTCGACGAAGTACCGCTTCAAGAAGCCCCGGAGCGTCCGGAAGTCGACCAAGTACATCGTCCTGCACACGACGGAGGGGTCGAGCAAGGGCTCGATCGCCAAGCTCTCCGCGAACGGCGAGTGCAACTACGTCGTCGACACGGACGGCATGGTCTACGTCATCGTCGACCGCTCCCGCGTCGCCTACCACGCCGGCCTCTCGATGTGGAACGGCCAGACCGGCCTCGACTCCGTCTCGATCGGCATCGAGATCGTCGGCTGGCACGACAAGGACATCACCGCCGCCCAGTACGCCGCGCTCCGGAAGCTCCTTTCCGAGCTCAAGGCGCAGTACAGGATCCCCGACGAGAACGTGCTCACGCACTCGATGGTCGCCTACGGCAACCCGAACCACTGGCAGAAGCGCAAGCACCGCGGCCGCAAACGCTGCGGGATGCTGCTCATGCTCCCGGCCGCGCGCACGCGCCTCGGCCTCCTGAAGAAGCCGGCGTACGACCCCGACGTGAAAGCCGGCCGCCTCAAGGACGCCGACCCGGAGCTCACGAAGATCCTCTACACGCCGATGCCGCCCGCGAAGGCCGCCCCGAAGACCCCCGCCGCGCCGGGGACGACCGCGGCGAAGCCCCCCTCCCCCGCGCCGGACAATCCCGCGCCGTTCGCGTCCAACGTGATCGGACCGAAGCGCTCCGCCTGGGACATCGCCCGCGACCAGTACGACGCCCCCACCACCGTCTACGCCTTCCCAGACGGCACCTCGAAGCGCGGCGACCAGATCAAGAACTGGAACAAGATGCCCGCCGGGACGATCGTCTCGGTCGGCCCCGCCGCGTCCGAGAACGCGAACGAGGGCCTGCTCACGATCGGCGAGGACGGCACCGCGGAGGACCTCGCGGGCGACGCGATGGCCGCGACGTCGACCTACTACTTCGCGCCCGGCAGGCCCTACGCCGCGGGCTCCACGCTGTCGCTCGCGGACATCGCAGCGCTCCCGAAGGGCACGAAGGTGCTCGTCGACTACAAGGTCGCGGGACCGGTCACCGCGAAGGTCCCCGTCTTCTCGCTCTGCGGCTCCAAGTGGAACCACCCGGACACCTACTACTGGACGAGCGCCGGCGGACTCGTCCCGGGCGACCAGGTCACCGACCGCACCATCCCGCGCGGCGCACTCGTCTTCTTCCGCAAGTAGCGCCGCCCTTTGCAAACGCGCGCCGCGTCTGCTATCATTTCGCGCCATGAAGAAACAGCCGCCGAAAAACGCCAACCGCGCCTTCGCCGTCGCCCGCGCCGAGGACGGCCTGCCGCTGCAGGACTTCCTCGCCGCGAAGCTCGGCGTCTCGCGCCGCGCCGCCAAGCAGCAGATCGACGCGAAGATCGTCCGCGTCGACGGCCGCACCGTCTGGATGGCGCACCACCGCCTGCGCGCCGGCGCCGTCGTGGCCGTGGCGGGGTTCGCCGCGTCCCCGACCGCCGTCTCGCGCCGCCCGAAGCGCATCGGGATCCTCTTCGAGGACGCCGACTACCTCGTCGCCGACAAGCCCGCCGGTCTCGTCGTGAACGACGCCCCCGTCTCGCTCGAGACGGTCCTGCGCACGCAAACCGGCAACCCGGAGCTGCGCGTCTCGCACCGCCTCGACCGCGACACGACCGGCTGCCTCGTCTGCTCCAAGTCCGCCGCCGCGCACGAGGCGCTCGTCCGAGTCTTCAAGGAGCACCGCGTCGCCAAGACCTACCGCACCGTCGTCTACGGCAAATGGGACGCCGCGGCCTCGACGATCGACCTGCCGATCGACGGCCGCCGAGCCCTCTCGATGGTCCACTGCATCCGCGCCAACGCGAAAGCGTCGCACCTGGCGGTCCGCATCGAGACGGGCCGCACGCACCAGATCCGCCGCCACCTCGCGATGGCGCGCCACCCGGTCGTGGGCGACCCGCAGTACGGCCCGAAAGTCGTCGAGGACCCGTCGCTCGCGCGCCTCTCGCGGCCGCTGCTGCACGCCGTCGAAATCGAGATGGAGCACCCGCTCCGGCCGGGGAGCGTCCTCAAGGCTTTCTCCCCGCTGCCGCAGGACTTCCACCGCTGGCTCGCGGCCCTGCGCCTCGAGTAGCGCGCTAGCTGCCGGACGGCGCCGCGACGGACGCGGCCGTGTCGCCCCGCCAGACCCAGCGCGCCTGCGCGGGGTCGGACTCGATCGCGACGGCGTCGCCCGGCTCGAGCCCCTCGATCCGCGGCGCGAGTATTTCCGCGACGCCCGCCGGCTGGAAGTGCTCGGGCTTCGTCTCGGGATGCGGCCAGTAGACCATCGCCGGACGGCACACGTCCTTGCGGACGAGCGTCACGCGGGCGAACGAAAACGTCTCCGCCGGCATCTCCGGATGCCACTTCACGCGCTCGAAGCGCCGCGCCTCCGGTCCCGGCCGGAACGACCACGGCGAGACGTCGACGTTGATCGTCCCGGGGAAGAACCCGGCGAGGTCGAGCCCCCGTTCCCGGAAGAACGGGATCTGCATCGCGACCGTCCCGCCGGGGAAACGCGGGTCGCCGCTTCGCCCCGAGGCCACGCCGTGCCCCGGCACCACCGCGCCGTACACGCGGAACGGTCCGCCGGAGCCTTCCTTCATGGCGCGGGCCGGAGCTCCGGGAGGTTCCGCAGGTAGTCGAGCGCCCGCGCGACGTCGGCGGCGGGCAGGCCGTGGCGGGGTTCGAAGACGAGCGGGACGTCCGTCGGGACGAACGGCGCGAGCAGGCGGAAGTCGACGAGCCCGCCGGGCGGCATGGCGTGGTCTTCGAGCGGCGGCAGGACGTCGTGCAGGTGCATGCCGCCGATGCGGTCCTTGAGACGCTTCAGGAGCATCCCCTGGTGCACGAGCCCGAGCTCGTGGCGGATCTGCCCGTGACCCCAGTCGTGCCAGTAGGCGAGCGGCGAGCCCTCGTATTCGCGCAGCAGCGCGAACGTCTCCGGCTCGTTCGGTATCGCGTCGCCGGTCGGCAGGTTTTCGAGGCAGAGCTTCACGCCGAGCTTTTCGAACTCGGGCAGCAGCACGTCGAGCGACGCGCGCAACGTCTCCAGTCCTTTCGCGGCCTTGCGCTCGCGCTTCATCTGGAACTTGAAGAGCGCCTTCTCGTACTTCGGCGTGCGGCGCAGGCCGTCCTCGACCAGGTGGTGCAGGCGGCGCGCGGCGCGGAACACGGGCGCGCGGCCGGCGTGCAGGACCATCGCGGGGGCGCCCATCTCGGCGGCGAACCGCCCGCACTCCAGCGCCGCTTCGATCCCGCGGCGGCGGCCCTTGAAGTCCTTGCGGTCGCAGAGCGAATATGGCTCCGGGTCGGGACGGACGCCGGGTAGCGGGAACGGGCAGAACGCGTGGACGGACGACACGCGGAACTCCCCGGCGCGGACGCGGCGCCGCACCGCGTCGGCCTGGCCGTGCGTGAGCGCGTAGCCGAGCTCGACCTGGTCGAACCCGAGCGCCGCGATCTCGTCGAGCATCGCGTCGCCGTCCTCGCGCTCGCGCGAGTTCCAGTTGGTGGAAATCGAGTATCTCACGGGAGAAAAGGACCTTCGGACTTTCCGGACCTTCAGACCCCGGCGGCGGCCGCGCCGCCTCCGGCCAAACGCGAGAGCTGCGACTCGAGGCGCAGGTCCTCGTTGCGCTCGACGAGCGCGTCGAGGAGCTCGTCCAGGAGTCCTTCCATGATGCGGTCGAGGGAGTAGAGCGTCAGGTTGATGCGGTGGTCCGTGAGGCGGTTCTGCGGGAAGTTGTAGGTGCGGATGCGCTCGGAACGGTCGCCGGAGCCGACCATCATCTTGCGCTCGGCGCCCATCTTCGCCTCTTCGGCCTCGCGCTGCGCGGCGAGAATCTTGGAGCGCAGCACCGACATGCACTTTTCCTTGTTCTGGTGCTGGGAACGCTCTTCGTCGCTCTGCACGACGATCCCGGTCGGGATGTGCGTGATGCGGACGGCCGAATCGGTCTTGTTCACGTGCTGCCCGCCGGCGCCGCCGGAGCGGTAGGTGTCGATGCGGAGGTCCTCGTTGCGGATCACGAGCTCGTCCTCGGGCTCGGCCTCGGGGAACGCGGCGACGGTCGCGGCGGAGGTGTGGATGCGGCCCTGCGCCTCGGTCTCGGGAACGCGCTGGACGCGGTGCCCGCCGCCCTCGTAGCGGAGGCGGTAGTACGCGCCGTCGCCCTCGACGCGGAAGGAAATTTCCTTGTAGCCGCCAAGCTCGGACGGCGCGTTGGAGAGGACCTGGACCTTCCAGCCGCGGATTTCGCAGTAGCGGGAATACATGCGGAACAAATCGCCCGCGAAGAGGGCGGCTTCGTCGCCGCCGGTGCCGGCGCGGATTTCGAGGAGCGCGTTGCGGTGCTCGTCCGGATCGGGCGGCAGGAGCGCGAGCGAAAGCGCCTTCTCGGCGGCGGGGAGCGCGGCTTCGGCCTCCTCGAGCTCGGCCTGCGCCAGTTCGCGCATCTCGGCGTCCGTGGCGGGGTCCGCGACCATCGCGCGGTCGCCCTCGGCGGTGTCGAGCAGGCGGAAGTACGCGGACGCGCGGTCCTGCAGCTTCCGCAGGGACGCGTGCTCGCGCACGAGGTCGCGGTACTTCTTCTGGTCGGCCGCGGTGCCGGGAGCGGCGAGCAGGTCCTCCACGACGCGGAGGCGCTCGAGGATCTTTTCGACGTTGGCTTTTTCGATCATGGCGGATGCAGAGGTTCGTGACGGGCGGCATTCTAGCACAGCCGCCCCCGCAAGTCCACGCCGGCG
>JAFPUX010000468.1 GCA_017413145.1 Kiritimatiellia bacterium
CAGCGCGGCGAGCGCGCCCTCGAGGCGGCGGCGCGAGGAGAGGTCGCGTGGGTTGCCCTCGACGATCGCCAGGTCCGCCGGCGCCACGCCGCACGCGAGCAGGTGGGCCGCGGCGAGGCGGCCGACCGCCGCGTTGTCCACGCGGATGCCGTCCACCGGCAGGTCGCCCGCGTCGTAGTCGAGCACGACGGCGGGCGGCCCCTCGCGCAGCATCGCCGCGAGGATCTCCGGCTCGAACGCGCCCATGTAGACCATCGCGTCGGCGTGCGCGCGGCGCATCATCGCGGGCAGGTCCGAGGGCTTCTCCGCGCCCGCCGCGAGGACGAGCAGGTTCGCGCCGATCGGGCCGAGGCCGTCGTAGAGCCCGGCGATCATCGCCTGGTGGTAGAGGCCGTAGCCGGCGGGGTTGAGCACGCGCGAGAGCAGCCCCACCGTGAACGTGCGTTCGCGCGGCGCGTCCGGCTCCGGGCGCGGCGCGGCGAACGTGCCCTGCGCGCGGACGGATACGACGAGCCCCGCCGCGCGCAGCTCCTCGACCGCCTTGAGCGCGGTGAGGCGGTTCGCGCCCCACGCGGCCGCCAGCTCGTTGAGCGAGGGCAGCCGCGCGCCCGGCGCGATTGCGCCCGAGCGCAGCTTCGCGCGCAGGTCCGCCGCGATCTTCCGGTAGAGGAAGTCGCGGGCGTGCGACCGCGGCGTGCGCGGCGGCTTCCTCCCCGCGGCTCCGTGGCGGGGTGCGCCCTTGTGTCCGTTCGTGCGTCCCATGTCGGGAAAGGCTACCATCGATCGTCCCGCGCCGCAAGCCTTTTTCCAGACCAGTCACATACCAGACCCCTCGCGACGGCATGGGGGACAGGCTTCGTCAAGTTCACGGCAGCGCGGCGACGCGGCGGCAACGCTCGAAGGCGTCGGCGAGGAAGGCGGCGGGCTCGGTCGGGCAGGGTTCGCGCATGGCGAGCTCGAAGCTGAGCATGCGCGGGTAGGCCGAGCGGCGGATGTCGGAGACGAGCCGCGGCCAGTCGACGGTGCCGTAGAACGGCGGCCGGTGCTGGTCGCCGGTGCCGTCGTTGTCGTGCAGGTGCAGCGCCTGGAGGCGGTCGAGGTGGCGCTCCAGGTGTTCGATGCCGTCGGCCGGATGGCCTTGGACGTCGATGTTCGCATGGCCGGAGTCGTAGCAGATGCCGACGAGGTCGGGCGGCGTCTCGTCGAGCAACCGGTCGAGCACCTCCCAGGTGTCGCCCGGCATGTTTTCGAGGGCGAGGGGGATGCCGAGGCCGCGCGCGACGGGGAGGATCTCGTCGAGCGAGCGCCGGAGGGCGTCGACGTTGCGCCAGACGCGCGGGCGGGCGTCCGGACTCCAGTCCGCGTGCATGGAGGGGATGTGCATCATGAGCGTCCCCTCGCCGCGGAGCATCGCGTGCATGCGGAGACGGTTCACGACGAGCTCGACCCCGGCGCGGCGGTAGGTCTCGTCGGTCGAGTACCAGCAGCGCAGCGCGCCGCCGGCGCAGGCGTCTGAGCCGTGGATGTCGAGCAGCTTGAGGCCGAACCGCCGCAGCAGCCCGGCGATGCGGGCGATCTCCCAGTCGGAGTAGAGGTGGTCCGTGTTCCACTGGTGGCACCAGTGCAGGTGGGTGAAGCCGGCCTCCGCAATCTGGCGGAGCGCTGGTTCGGAATCGCCGCCGGACCCATTGAAGTCGGTCGCGACGGCCAGGGGGACGTTGTCGTTCATGCGCACAATTCTATCACGTCGGCCCGCGGTTTGCCACCCCGGCTTGCGGCCTTGCTCGCCGTGGCGGGGTGTGGCGCACGCGCCGACCCCGCCACGGCGGCGGTGGCCGTATCTCGCGGCTACGCCGCTCGAAACTGCGGGTTGAGGTGTGGGGATAGGCTTCGTTTGAATAATGATATCTTACTGAATTTTCAACAAAACGAAAAGAGGTTTCTAAACTTTTTCCACGGTGTGATTGATTGAAGGGGTTTTGTGCGGGGACAGGCGTTGTGCGGGGACAGGCTTCGGGCATTGTGCGGGGACAGGCTTCGAAGAGAAGCGAGGAATCAACGCCCTCCCGGATGACGGCGTAAAGGCGGCCGTCCGGTAGAACTTGCAATTTTGTAGACCAGTTATATACCAGATTTCGCTTGCAATTGGGTCGGCGTTCCTGTATCCTTCACCTCGTCCCCCCGGACAAAAGGCCAGCCGACCATCCGGACCATCAAGACCATCCCACCGCCATGACCTCCTTCCTTCGTCCTTCGTCCTTCGTCCTTGCGGCGCTCGCGTTCGCCGTCGCGAACGCGAGCGC
>JAFPUX010000469.1 GCA_017413145.1 Kiritimatiellia bacterium
CCCCCCCCCGGGGCGCAGCATCGGCGACAGGATCGTAATGCGCGTCCCCTCGGGTTCGCGCAGCAGCTCCTCGGCGAGAGCGCCGGGGGCGACGGCGCGGATGGCGCGGCCGCAGCGCGGGCAGTGCGCGACGCCGAGGTGGGCGAACAGCAGGCGCAGGAAATCGTGCAGGTCGGCGAGCGTGGCGAGCGTGGAGCGCGGGCCGGGGGCGGACGCCGAGCGGCCGATGGAAATCGCCGGCGCGAGACCGCCGACGAAATCGACGTCCGGCCGCTCCATGCGGTCGAGGAACTGGCGCGCGTGGTTCGGGAGGCTGTCGAGGTAGCGGCGCAGGCCCTCGGCGAAGACGGTGTCGAACGCGAGGGACGTCTTGCCGGAGCCGGACACGCCCGTGACGACCGTCATCTCGCCGCGCGGGAAGCGCAGCGAGACGTCCTGGAGGTTGTGTGTTCGCGCGCCGCGGATCTCGATCCAGCCGGCGGCGCCGTGGGTCGCGTCGTCCATGCCGCGCATTCTAGCACAACCTCCGCGCGCGGGCAACACGCCCCTCGCACGCCCGGCCGCGTCCGCGGCCGGGCGGCGACGGTCGGATGCTCGCCGCTTCGCGGCTCGGCACCTGGTTCCTTCGGCGATCGGTGCGCGACCTTTCGACTTGGTCCAAGTCGTCAAGTCGACCAGTCGCCAAGTCGCCACCGGCCGCGCGAGGCCAGGTTTTGGCTTCCTCTTGCCCCGCGAGCCCCCCTATGCTACAATTGCCCCCATCCGCGCGGCACTCCGCCGCGCCTAAGGAGAAATCCGCCACCCTTTGACCTGATAGCCAACAACCGAACCCCTTTTGCGTAACTGCAACGCGACGTTCTGACCGAAAGCGTAGGAAACTTTCAAAAGATGAACGCGAGTTTGCGGATGCGCGCCCGGGATCGGGCGCGCCTTTCTGCTTCCTCATAGTCATCTTGGGCTCTCCTACGCGCCCCGGTCAGAGTATGAGACCAAAGCCGACTGGCGCGCCCCCTTTATATAGCGCCTTCCTCCGTCTCCGCCGCGACCGGGGAGACAAGGAAGCCGAATGCCCGAACCGACGACAACACCGCGCGAAGACGCGCCGCCCCCTCCCGCGGCGGCGTCCCCGGCATTGTCTCCGGCACCGTGGCCGGGCTCGTTCCCGCTCTCCGCGGACTACGGGCGCGACGTGCCCGAGTCGTGGCTTCGCGAGATCGCCCCCGTCGCGCTCGCCCTGCTGCTCGTCGACCGTTCGACCGGGCGCAATATCCGCTGGTGCACGGACGACTACGCCGCGCGCGGCGAGGGGTTCGGGTTCGCCGATGAAATCACGGCGGACCGCATCTGCGGCTCGGAGCCCGTGATCCGCCCCCGCGTCGACAAGCGGCTCGAGGAGCAGAAGGCCCGGGCGTCCGCGAAGGGCGAGGTGTTCACGCCCGCCTGGGTCTGCAACGCTCAGAACAACCTCGCGGACCAGTCGTGGTTCAACAGCAAGCGCCCGATCTTCAACGCGGAGAACGGCCGGACCTGGAAGCCGACCGACGACCTGACGCTGGAAGGATGTTTCGACGGAAGGAAACGCAAGCCGGCCGACTACATTACGCTCGTCCGTCTCGAAGCAGCTTGCGGCGAAGCGCCGTATCTTTCGAGCCGCTATGACGCCGCCACCGGCGATTCGATTCCGGTCTCCCGGCGCATCGGGCTCCTCGACCGAAAGCTCCGCGTCATTTCGCTGAAAGCCCGCGACCGGAACCAGTGGGTTCGGTCGGCTCGCGTCGCCCTGCAATCCCTCTATGCCTTCGAGTGGCAGGGGGACAACGTCCTCCTCGCCCGCGAGAACCTCCTCTTTGCAACGCTGGAGGCGTTCGCCGCGCGGTGGCCGGACACGCCGGGCCTGTCGCTTTCCGTCGTCGAATCCTTCGCGTCGGTCCTCTCGTGGAATGTCTTCCAGATGGACGGAATCAAGTTCGTCGTTCCGCTTTCGTGCCATGACATGGCGCCGCCGCCCCCGCCTCCCTCGCTTTCGCTGGACGATGCGCCGCCAGCGCCCGTCGCGCCGCTCCCCTGCCCCGGCTGCAAGACCGGCGACCACCGCCTCCACAACGGCGTCCGCCCGCTCGTCGCCGACTGGACGAAGTCAGGCTTCGAGCCCCGCGCCGTCCCGTTCCACGAACTCTTCCCCGCCGCCCAGCCACGATGAAATACACCAGCCCGTTCAGCGCGAAGCTGATCTACGTGTTCGCGATTCCGGACGACATCCACAAGGGATGCGTCAAGATCGGCGAGGCCACGATTCCGGACGGCGCCGACCTGTCGGCCCTCAAGCCGAACTCGTCCGTCCTGAACAAGGCCGCCAAGGCGCGCATCGCGCAATACACGAAGACCGCCTCCGTCCCGTTCGAGCTCCTACACGCCGAGCCGACCCTCTCCGTCCACGGCGGCAAGGTCGCGGCCTTCAACGACGGCGACGTCCACGCCATCCTCCGACGCTCCGGCGTGAAGCGAAAGCAGTTCTCGTTCGGGAACCACGGCAACGAATGGTTCGTCTGCTCCCTCGCCACGGCGAAGGCCGCCATCGAGGCCGCGAAGAAGGGCCTCTCGGCCATTCCGCCCGCGAAGGTCTCGGCCCAGTCCGACGCCATCGTCTTCCGGCCCGAGCAGCGGGCGGCAATCGACCAGGCCCTCGCCAGGTTCAAGACCGGGACGCGCATGCTCTGGAACGCGAAGATGCGCTTCGGCAAGACGCTCTGCGCGCTCCAGGTCGCGAAGGAGTGCGCGGAACGGACGGACTCCTTCCGCCGCATCATGATCCTCACGCACCGCCCCGTCGTGGACGACGGCTGGTTCAAGGACTTCGGGAAGATCTTCGGATCGTCGCCGGACTGGTTCTACGGCTCCCGTACCCGCGGGCACGACTTTGCGGACATCCGCCGCCTCCTCCGGAAGACCGGTTCGCACGTCGTCTGGTTTGCGTCACTACAGGACCTCCGCGGCTCGGAGAAGGTCGGCGGCAAGTTCGACAAGAACAACGAGATCTTCTCGATGCACTGGGACCTCGTCATCGTCGACGAGGCGCACGAGGGCACGCAGACGGAGCTCGGGAAGGCCGTCCTCGCGGAGGTCGTCCGGACCAAGAAGGACGCCGGCGCGGCGGGCGCGACCCGCGTCCTCGCGCTCTCGGGCACGCCCTTCAACCTCCTCGAGGACTACAACGCCGAGGAGACCTTCACGTGGGACTACGTGAGCGAGCAGCGCGCCAAGGCCGAATGGGACGAGGTCCACCCCGGCGACCCGAACCCCTACGCGCCGCTCCCCCGCCTGAACATCCGAACGTTCTCGCTCGGCGACGCCTTCCGCGAGTTCCAGGATGTCGAGGACCGCGCCTTCACGTTCAAGGAGTTCTTCCGCACCTGGACAAACAACATCCGCGTCGACCACGCGCCCCTTCCGCGCGGGGCGAAGGAGGGCGACTTCGTCCACGAGGCGGACGTCCGCCGCTTCCTCGACCTGCTGTGCCGGCCGAGCCCCGACTCCCGCTACCCGTTCTCGTCGGACGACTACCGCCGGATGTTCCGCCATTCGCTCTGGATGGTCCCCGGCGTCCGCGCCGCCAAGGCGCTCTCCGCGCTCCTCCGCGACCATCCCGTCTTCGGCCAGTTCGCCGTCGCGAACGTCGCCGGCGCGGGCGACGACGACGTCCCCGGCGACGAGGCGCTCGCGCTCGTCCGCAGGGCGATGGGGCGGAACCCCGACGAAACCTGGTCGATCACGCTCTCCTGCGGCCGCCTCACCACCGGCGTCACCGTCCCGCCCTGGACCGCCGTCTTCATGCTCGCCGGCTCCGTCTCCACCGACGCCAAGGCCTACATGCAGACGATCTTCCGCGTCCAGTCCCCGTACACCTCGCCGCTCGGCCTCCGCAAGGAGGAGTGCTACGTCTTCGACTTCGCGCCCGACCGCACGCTCAAGGTCCTCGCCACCGTCTCGCAGATCGCCGCCGCGCGCCGGCCCTCGTCGGGCGGCGGCGCCGAGGGCGCCATGCGCGAAATGCTCAACTTCTGCCCCGTCGTCGGCTACGAGGGCACGCGCATGGTCGACTACGACGCCAAGGCGCTCGTCGAGCACCTCAAGCGCGCCCAGATCGACCGCGTCATCGCCCGCGGCTTCGAGGACGCCACGCTCTACAACGACGACATGCTCCGCGAGCTTGACGCCGAGGAGCTCGCCCTGTTCGAGGGGCTCAAGAAGGTCATCGGCTCGACGAGGGCCAGCCCGAAGATGGACGATCTCCCGCTCGCCCAAACCGGCATGGGCGATCCGCGGTATCCGAAGAAACCGGGCAGACCCCGCCGCCCCCCGACCGACGAAGAGCGCGAACGCCTCGAGAAGAAGAAGCGGCGCGACGCGGCCATCTCCATCCTCCGCGGCATCTCCATCCGCATGCCCGTCCTCCTCTACGGGGCCGAAATCAAGGACGAGGCGAAGGAAATCACCATCGAGAACTTCGCGAACCTCGTCGACGACGATTCGTGGGAGGAGTTCATGCCCAAAGACGAGCATGGCCGCGCCGTCTCCAAGGAGACCTTCGCGCAGTTCGTCAAATACTACGACCCGGACGTCTTCCGCGCCGCCGGCCGCCAGATCCGCGCCACCGCCCGCGCCCTCGACAAGCTGACGCCGCTCGAGCGCATCCGCCAGCTCGCCGTCGTCTTCGCCCGCTTCCGCAACCCCGACAAGGAGACCGTCCTCACCCCGTGGCCCGTCGTGAACCGCCACATGTCCGACACCCTCGGCGGCTACGACTTCTGCGCGGAGGACCGGAAGACGGAGCTCGACGTGCCGTGCCTCGTCGAGCGCGGCGACGTCACCGACCGCGTGTTCCACCACCCCGCCACGCGCATCCTCGAGCTCAATTCCAAGACCGGCCTCTACCCTCTCTGGTGCGCCTACTCCGTCTTCGCCGAGAAATGCAGCCGCCACCAGAAGGTCCACGGGCGGAAGGGCGACCCGCCGCCCGACGTCCAGCAGGCGCTCTGGGACGAAACGCTGCGCGACAACGTCTTCGTCGTCTGCAGGACCGAGATGGCCAAGGCCATCACGCTGCGCACGCTGCGCGGCTTCCGCACGGCCGTCCGCTGCAACGTCCATTCGTTCGAGGACATCCTCGACAACCTCCGCAACCGCCCCGATTCCCTCCTCCGCAAGCTCCGCAACGGCGCGGGCTACTGGAAAGCCAACAAGGAGACAGCCATGCACTTCAACGCCATCGTCGGCAACCCGCCCTACCAGGAGATGGGCGGCTCCGGCGGCACCAACGACGCCTCCATCTACCAGCTCTTCTGCCAGGCCGCCACCCGGCTCGAGCCCGACTACGTCTCCATGGTCGTCCCCTCCCGCTGGTTCGCCGGCGGACGCGAGAACCTCCTCGGCGACTTCCGCCGCGACATGCTCGGCAGCGGCCGCGTCCGTTGCCTCCATGTGTTTTCCGACAGCCGCGACTTGTTCCCGACAGTTGAAATCAAGGGCGGCATCTGCTACTACCTCGAGATGAAGGACCGCACAGGCCCTTGCAACTACTATCTGCATCAAGGCGGCGAACTTGTTCCGTACGAGCGGCGCAATCTCTCCCAATTTGACATCCTGATTCGTGACCCGCGATTGGCCCACATCGTTGAGACCGTTCTAGCCAAGATGAAAGACCTCGGCGAAACGGCGACCGTCGACTCACTTATTTCCGGTGACACGCCGTTCGGAATTCCGACCAATCCAGAAGGAAGCGCGAAACATGGTTTCAAGCTTCGCAAGATGCCGAGCAAGGAATTCGACACCGAATTGCACTACCTCGACGGCCATGACCGCGCAATCGCCTATGTTCGTCGCGCCGACATTGAAAAGAACAAGAAGGACATTGATGTCTACAAGGTTTTCGTGTCCGCGGCCTACGGAGCAGGAGAAAGCTTCCCCCATCAGATTCTCGGGGAACCGATTGTTCCGGCGAAAGCATCCGTCTGCTCTCAAACATTTCTTTACGCAACCTTCTCGACCGCCAAAGAGGCGGCTAATTTTGCGAGCTACTTGAAAACACGATTCTTCCGCGCACTTGTCTGCGCCCGCAAGATTGCCCAGCACGCGCCCTCGAAAGTCTACTCCTTCGTCCCCGTGCAGGACTTCACGCGCCGCTGGACAGACGCCGACCTCTTCGCCAAATACGGCCTCTCCGCCCCCGCCCGCGCCTGGATCCAAGCCAACATCAAGGAAATGCCGTAGCCGCCCGGTTGCCCTTGCGAACTTGAACAGCACGTCCCCCACATAGTGGAGGGACCAGTTCCGTCTCCCGCGAACGGAATCTGCCGCTGCGGAGCTGGTTTACATGGTTGCTAAAAGGGACACTTTCCGAATTGAAAAATTTTACTTGACATTTGGTAAGAAGCGTGAGAGAATGCCGCCCCGTTGCCTGAACTAGCGGAGGCCACACATGAACACACCACTGAAACTCGACACCAGACTCGTGCGAAAGCTGATGAAACAATACGCCCTTTCACAAAAGGACTTGGCCGGCATGTCCGGCGTAACGGAGGCGGCCATGTCCCGCTACCTCGCTGGCGAGCGCCAGCCGCGCGCGGACAAGATCGCCAACATGGCGACGGCTCTCCACTCGACGTCCGACGAACTGCTCGGCCGCATGATCGAAGGACCGGACATCAACGAAACGATTCGGCTCGTCGCCCGCAACGCGGACAAGATTCCCGCGGACGTGAAACTGCAACTCATCCGGATTCTCACCATGCCGGCTGAGTCCAACGGAAAGGATGACTGACATGGGAGGAAGACACACATACGCATTCGGGAACGACGTCCCGTTCGTTTACAAAACCGCCGGTGTTTTCCACGGCGTGAAAATTCTGGAGGGAACGGGAGGCAAACACGGACTTCCCGAGGAGGCTCACACGAGCGAGGCCTACGCGAAACTGGCCCGTGACGGGAACCTTCTGATGCTGAGATTCTACGACAAGGACAAATTCCTGACTACGGAAATCGGATTCCATGCGGAGCCGAGACTGACGGGACACCGCCGGCCCGTCTACCACATCCACTTCTACGACAGGGATTTCAACCGGACGCCGGCCCGGTTGCTGACGCCTGAGGAGATCAAGAAATACGAAAGATTTTTCACCGTGAAAGGAGCATTCGAATGACAGCTCAGGAAACAAAGGAATTCATCGATTGCGTCACCCACGAAGACTGCACCGTCCGCTGGCGCGACGGCGTCTACTGGTGCAACGGCGTCACGCACGATCCCAAAACGGGGGAATGCGCCGTCGCCGTCTGGCAGATCGATCCGACGAACTACGAGGACATCCGGGATTTGCTCGACTTCACGGGCCGTTCGGCCGACGAATGCATGAAACGCTTTCTCGAAGACAAGTACTGGGACGGGAGGACGTTTTACGAAGTGGCCCCCGAAATGGAATGGATCGACCTGTAGGAGGAATGCGCATGGAATCCAACTTGAAACTCGCCGCAGAACTGTTCGCCCGGACGCTGCCGCAGAAACCGGTCGACGACGATCCGGACGCCGCTCCGATCAAAATCCCGTGGAGACGATACGTCGAAATCGAAGACGCCGTCCTGGAGATGTATCGCCGGGCCGACGCCCGAACGATGCCGCTCGATGTTTTCGAGATCGCATTGTCCCTCGATTGTTCGCCCATTCCATACCGCGCTCTGGGCCCCCAACTGTATCCCGCTCTCTCGAAATACAGCGAAGACGGGTTCACCGCCTGGCATCTGGGAAACAAATGGGCCATCTACTACAACGATCGGAAACCATTTGTGCGGCAACGCTTCACGATCGCGCACGAACTGGGGCACGTCATGCTGGGACACAGGGAACACAGCGCCCTTGCCGAACATGAAGCCAACCACTTTGCGGCCGCGGCTTTGTGTCCTCTTCCCTTGCTTGCCCTCTATGACATTCGGCGCGTTCCGGAAATCGCCCGCATCTTCAAGATCAGCGAAGATTGCGCGGAGAAACGCTTGCGAGATCTGATCCGATGGGAAGCGCTCGAAGAGTGGAAGCGGAACCGCGACTTCGGCAACGAAGTCCGTCAACGGTTCCAACTTCTCGAACCCTATCAAACGCTGATGTTCCAGGAGAAATCGTCGAGTTGAACGAACCGATCCAGACGGAGTTGTTTCCCGAGGAAGCGATTCCGGACGAACGAAGACGGCGGTCTTCGTCCGACCGTCGTCGCGATTCGATGTTCCTGCGAAACCAGTTCCCCGGTTTTGGAAAGTGGGGAATTCCTTTCGTCCGGAAACAATCTATGGATCTGGGCAACATCGGATTGATCGCGTGTACGAATACCGTGTTTCCCGATGACGAGAACTTCGATCTCGGAGTTCACTTCTTCGTGGACGATTTCCGGTTTCTCGACATCTACGACCATCCGGAAAAGACGCTTGCGAAATTCAAACAGTACAGATTCTGTTGCACGCCCGATTGTTCCGTCTACGGCGAGATGTCTCCTTGGCGTCAGATGGAATCGGTTGCCCACTCCCGTTGGATCGGCGCGTTCTGGCAGTCGAACGGAATGATCGTCGTGCCGACGGTCAGCTGGGATTCCTATGCGAGTTTCGAATTCTGTTTCGACGGGATCGAAGACGGTTCCGTTGTGGCCGTGGCGACGTATGGGTGCCGACAGGGCCGAGCCGGTTTTCTTCGCGGCTACTCCGCGATGTTAGACCACATCCGGCCCGAAGCCGTGATTTGTTATGGCCAACCCTTTCCGGGCATGCCCGGGCGGATCATTGCGATTCCGCCCCAGAACCCGCGCGAGCTGCATCGTGAATTACCTGTTCTGAAACGCGCTAAACATTGACGAGAATCCGACTGTCGAAACAATCTAAAACGTTGGGAGGGAATATAACAATGGAAAACGAACCGGAACTTTTCAAGCCATCTCGTCTTCAAACCAAAGAAGGCTGGTTGGAACTGCTGGAAGAGTTCGGGCACGTCTGGTTCGCGCTGGACGGCGTGCGCTGGTTCGTCTTTCCGGAGGGACCGCACAAGTACGGCCTGTGCCGGTGGGAAGGGCCGGATGCGCCCAACTTCCCGCAGTGGGAGTTCGAATCCGAGGACGCCTTCCTGAACGCGAAGCTCTTCGACGGCCGCTCCATCCTGGAGAGACTGGACGACGTGCTGTGCTTCGAAGGATGACCCCGCCAGCGTCCGAAACCTCCGACACCTCCGGGCTCGGCCCCGGCTGGGACAGCCAAGTCGGACCGCGGCTCGTCGTGGAACTCTTCGGCAGCGACGCGAACGGGCGGAAGATGATCGCGTGGGGGCGGCGGACTCGTGGTCCCTCCGGGGCGCGGCAAGCCGCGCCGCCGGACGGCCCTGTCTCGCCGCTTCGCGGCTCGCTGAAGGCGGTCGACAACGGTCCTTTCACGCGCGGCGGCGTGCCGCCGCGTCATCGAGCCCGCTCCGCGCGGGGCGCGGCGGAGCCGGCGCCCGATGCGGAGGGGGATTGCGAAAATTATCCGTTGCCGAAATCGGTCCATTGTGATAGGATTTCGGCACTTGATAACAACGGAGGACAACATGATCGGGCGGGAACGCGAGCAGGAAATCCTGATGGAGGCGGCGACGGCGCGGGAACCGCGGTTCGTCGCCGTCTACGGACGGCGACGGGTGGGAAAGACGTTTCTGGTCCGCCAGACGTTCCGCGATTCGTTCGCGTTCCGCCACACGGGAATGGCGACCGGTTCGATGCCGGACCAGCTGAAGAGCTTCCAGGGTTCGCTGAAGGACTTCGGCTACCGGGACTGCCCGCTTCCCGCCGACTGGATCGAGGCGTTCCGGCTGCTCCGGGAGCTGCTCGAACGGAGCCGGAAAAGACGGAAGGTGGTCTTTATCGACGAACTGCCGTGGCTTGACACGCGCAAGTCCCGATTCCTTCCCGCGTTCGAGCATTTCTGGAACGGCTGGGCGTCCGGACGGAAGGACGTCTGCCTCGTCGTCTGCGGTTCGGCGACGTCCTGGATCCTGAACAAGGTGATCCGCTCCCGCGGCGGGCTCCACAACCGCGTAACGGACCGGATCCGGCTCGATCCGTTCTCCCTCGGCGAATGCGAACGCTACGCGAAGTCCCGCGGACTCGCCTTCGACCGCTTCCAGATCGTCCAGCTCTACATGGTCTTCGGCGGAGTGCCGTTCTACTGGAGCCAGTTGAAGCCCGGAGGAAGCATGTCCGGATGCGTCGATTCGCTCCTGTTCGCGAAAAGGGGAGCGCTCCGCGGGGAGTTCGACGAACTGTTCCGATCGCTGTTTCGGCGGCCCGAGCCCTACGTTCGGATCGTCGAGGCGCTCGGAACCCGGAAGTCCGGACTGACGCGGGAGGAAATCGCCAGGAAGGCCGCGCCCGACGACAGCGGCCATCTGACCGGGTATCTAGCCGAACTGGAAGAATGCGGCTTCGTGCGAAAATACGAAGCGTTCGGCAAACGCGCGAAAGGGGCGCTCCACCAGCTCGTCGATCCGTTCGTCCTCTTCCACTACGCGTTCGTGCGGCAGAACGTCCGAGGGGACGAACGGTTCTGGTCGCATTCGCTCCGGCGGCCCGTCCGCACCGCGTGGGAGGGAATCGCCTTCGAACTGGTCTGCCTGGAGCACGTAGACCGGATCAAGGCCGCGCTCGGCGTCTCCGGAGTCCTCACGACCGTTTCCTCGTGGTCGTGCCCGCCCGCGGACGGGCGTCCGGGCGCGCAGGTCGATTTGGTACTGGAACGGGACGACCGGGTCGTCGACCTGTGCGAAATGAAGTTCTCGCCCGAAGCGGTCCGCCTCGACGGAAAGGCGGCGGAAAACATCCGCAACAAGGCGGAACGGTTCGGCGAAACGACGGGAACCCGGTCTGCCGTACACATCGTCGTCGTCACACCGGTCGGTCTCGTCCGGAACCGCCACGCCGAGGAAGTCCAGAACGTCGTGACGATGTCGGACCTCTTTCGCTGACGGGATTCCATCACGCGCCGAAATCAATTCTGGATTTCACGATTTCGGCATCATATGCGCAGGCCTGGAGATTCGTCCCCGGATCGGGACGGCCGGGTCGTCCTCTGCAACGACGACGTCAACGCGTTCCATCACGAGGCCGCGTGCCTCGTGCTGGCCCGGGCGCCCCTTGCGGCGCGCCGGTGGACACGGCGGGCGAATTGTGAGAGAATGCGCGGCCGTTGAAACCCCTCCCCTTCCCCGCCATGACCGAACAAGACGTCCTCTCCGTCCTTTCCGAAACCGGCGCGCTGCTGCGCGGCCACTTCGAGCTCCGCTCCGGGCTGCACAGCCCCGAGTTCTTCCAGTGCGCGAACCTGCTGCGCTGGCCGCGCAAGGCCGAGCGGCTTTGCGCCGAGCTCGCCGCGAAGATCCCCGCGGACCTCGCGGCGGCGGCAACGACCGTCGTCTCGCCCGCGCTCGGCGGCATCCTCGTCGGCCACGAGGTGGCGCGCGCGCTCGACAAAAAGTGCATCTTCGCGGAAAAGAAGGACGGCGCGCTCGTCATGCGGCGCTTCGCGGTCGAGCCGGGCGAACCGTGCATCGTCGCGGAGGACGTCGTGACGCGCGGCGGCCGCGTGCAGGAGACGATCGACATCGTCGAAAACCTCGGCGGGCGCGTGCTCGCGGTCGTCACGCTCGTGGACCGCAGCGGCGGCAAGGCGTCGTTCGGCGCGATCCCGCACTTCTCGCTCCTGAAGATGGAGCCCGTGACGTGGGAGCCCGCCGCGTGCCCGCTTTGCGCGGCCGGCGGCAAGCCGGTCCACCCGGGCTCCTAGCGCGCCGCCGCGACGCGGCGCTCGATCCGGAGCGAGACGACCGAGAACAGCAGGCCGGCGACGCCGGAGACGGCGAGCAACGCGAAGACGCGCGTCCAACCGGCGCCGGCGTCGACCGCGCGGCCGAGCATCCACGCCGCGAGCGACGAGCCGACGTAGCAGACCGTGTCGACGATCCCCGCGACGAGCGCCGCGTCGAAGATGTTCCGGTAGGCAAGGCAGAAGATGCTCGTGATGGCGTTGGTGACCATCACCATCGCGAGGTAGACGCCCGCGAACGCGACCACGGCGAGCGCGAGCGACGGCAGGCCGATGCCCAGCAGCGCGAGCGCGGCGAAGGCGGTCCCGACGGCGAAGCAGACCGTCGTCATCGCCGAGACAAGCGGCTGCCGCTCGTGGAATCGTTTGTTGAGGAACGCGCCCGCGAGCCCGACGAACGGCAGCGCGAGCGCGAGCAGGATGGAGAGCGATTCGCGCAGCCCGAACGCGTCCTGGAGGACCTTCGGCGCCCAGGTCGAGAGTCCGTCGCGCAGGTAGCCGCACGCGCCGCAGGAAAGCGCCGTGGCGGCGACGAGCGCCGCGACCGGC
>JAFPUX010000470.1 GCA_017413145.1 Kiritimatiellia bacterium
AGGCGGCGACGGCGGGCGGGACGAGCCCGTCGAGCGGCGCGCCCGCGGCGGCGCGCCGGCGGATTTCGGTGGACGAGTCCGGGACGTCGAAGTCCGGGTGCCAGTCGGCCGCGAGCCGCGCGTTCGTGGCGGGGTCGAAGCCGAGGTCCGCCGGATCGACGTCGGTGCCGCGCCGCCCGAAGGAGAGGAAGCGGCAGAGCCGGACGAGGTCACCCGCGCGATACCAGCGGTGCAGGCCGGCGAGCGCGTCCGCGCCCAGGACGAAGAACAGCTCCGCGTCCGGCGGGAGCGACGCCTTCACGGCCTCAACGAGGTCGATCGAATACGACACGCCGCCGCGGTCGAGGTCCGCGCGGCAGAGCCCGAAGCGCGGCTCGTCCGCGATGGCGAGCCGGACCATCTCGGCGCGGTCGCCGGCGGGGGCGATCATGCGGCCGACCTTGAACGGCGAATCGGCGGCGGGCGCGAAGAGCACGCGGTCGAGCGACGCGACGCGCATCGCCTCGCGCGCGAGGGCGAGGTGTCCTTCGTGGACCGGGTCGAAGCTGCCGCCGAGCAGTCCGACGCGGAGCGGCCCCGCGGCGCGGTCGTCCAGTTGTCCGGCGTCCGTCTGCATGTCGGCGTCCCATTCTCCCACACACGCCCGTTCCGCGCAAGGGAATCTTTGCGCGGCGGGCGCGCGGTCAGTTCCCGCGCGGGCGGACGACGAACACGCGGTCGCCCTCGCGGACCGGCGCGGGGCGGCGCACGGTGAACCACTCGCCCTTGTCCGCGCGCTCGAGGACGGTTTCCTCGCGGCGGAGTTCGGCGGCGGCGAACTCGACGTGGCCGGTCGTCGGTCCCTGGACGCAGAGCGTGTCGCCGCGGCGGACGGGCTGGTCCTGCACGAGGATCTGCGCGCAGCCGGCCTTCGGGTAGTCGTGCAGCACGACGCCCACGCCGCGCTTGACGTGCGTCGCGAGGTTTTCGTCGTTGTCCGTGAACTGTTCCGCGGCGCCGGGGCGGCCGTGGAAGAGCCCCGGGCCGAAGCGCCGGTGGTAGGCGCGCGAGACGCGCGCCTCGAGCGCGCGGACGAGCGCCGGCCCGTAGGTCCCGGCGCGGATCGCGTCGACCGCCTCCCGGTACGCGGAGACCGTCGCGGCGACGTATTCCGGCGGACGCGCGCGGCCCTCGATCTTGAGCGACGCCGCGCCGGTCGCGAGGACGTCCGGGAGAAACGGAAGCGAGCAGAGGTCGCACGCGGAGAAGACGGTGTGCTCCCCGACGGAGAACTCGGCCACGGGGCCGCCGCCGGAGGGCGTTTCGCGCACCTCGACGTAGCCCCGGCGGCACGGCTGCGCGCATTCGCCGCGGTTGGCGGACGTCCCGTAGGCGGCGTGGGAGAGCAGGCAGCGGCCGGACTCCGCCACGCACTGCGCGCCGTGGACGAAGATCTCCGTCTCCACGCCGAGCGGGCGCAGCGCGGCCGCGATCCGGGCGACTTCGTCCATCGTGCATTCGCGGGCCAGTACGATGCGCTCCGCGCCGTTCGCGGCGAGGAAACGCGCCGCCCCCGCGTTCGCGCAGGACATCTGCGTGGACGCGTGCCACGGGACGCCGCGCTCGCGGCACGCGGCGATCACGCCCCAGTCGGACGCGATGACGGCGTCGACGAACGGCTTGGCGAAGTCGAGCATCTCCGCGGCGAGGGCGAGTTCGCCGTCGAAGACGATGGTGTTGAGCGTGAGGTAGGCCTTGACGCCGCGCGCGCGGCAGCGCGCGGACGCCTCCGGCAGCGTTTCGCGGGTGAAGTTGTGCGACGCCGCGCGTCGCATGTTGAACGCCTCGAGCCCGAGGTAGACCGCGTCCGCGCCGGCGTCGAGCGCCGCCTGCAGGCACGCCATCGACCCGCACGGCGCGAGGATTTCGACGCCGCCCGTCGCTTTTCCGTCCTCCCGATTCGCTTCTCGTGCTTCCGTTGTCGTTTCCATGGTTTTGTTCCTCTTCTCGTCTTCGGATTTCTCCATGGTTTCGTCTTGTATCATCTTCCCGTTCATCGTCTTTCTCGTCTTTCCGCTCGCCCCTCTCCCCCCCCCAACTCGCCATTCGAATCCATCCAAAAATTACCCGTATTCCTTGATGTCCGACCGTAGTTTATCGAACTTCCGTCCGCCTGCGGTCATCCGGTCTGCGGTGATTTTCCGCCTACCCCGTGCGCCGCCATTCGCGGCGGGCGAGCGCCTGCCGCAAGTCCTTCATCGTGCGGCCCGCGGGCGAGGCCAGCAGCGCCTTGGCTTCCGCCCGTGCCGCCTCGAACCGCCGTCGCAGCGGCTGCGGGATGATCCTCGGTCCGTCGTCCGAAAGCAGGATCGACGCCGGATGCGGGTCGCGCAGTCCGTGCGCCTCCCGGAACGCCTGCGCCATCCGCCTGTACTGCATGAGCGAAGCGTAGTGCTTGAGCAGCCCGGGACGGTTGTCGCCGATCCATCCGCGCAGTCCCGGCTTGCGTCCGACGATCTCGCCCGTCTCCGTGCGGACGAGCGAACTGTCGACCGCAGCCTCCAGGTCCAGCAGCATCGACCCGCAGCGGATCTTCTCCTCCAAGCGGCCGCGGCCGCGTGCCGCGGCGAAGGCTTCGGCGAGCGCTTCCGGCGACGGAGCGGGGTTGATCGAGCTCTTGCAGAGGCGCCGGATGGGC
>JAFPUX010000471.1 GCA_017413145.1 Kiritimatiellia bacterium
CAGCAGCGCCACGTCGAGCCGGCCGGTCGCGCGGCGCGCGCCGCCGCCGATGCGGCCGACGTCGCGCTCTCGCAGGCCGAGGAACTGCGCGAGGCGCGCGACCCACTGCCTCTGCAGGGTGGTGCGGTTCACGAGGACGAGCGCGCTCCGCCCCCGCTTCGCGACCATCCACGCCGCAAGCACGGTCTTGCCGAACGCCGTCCCGGCCTCCAGCACGCCGCAGTCGTGCCGCGCCAGCGCCTCCGCCGCGGTCTTCTGCGCCGGCCGCAGCTCGCCGCGGAACGAAACCGCCAACGCCGCACCCGCCTCGCGATCGTCCCGCACGCGGAGCTCCGCCCCGAACCGCCGCAGCGCCGCCCGCGCGGCGTCCACGCAACCCCGCGGCAGGGAAAGGCTGGGTACACCTTCCCCTGCGTCTGCGATATTGTCCGGAGCTTCGAACAATTTGCTCTTGACTTCTGGCGTCATTTGTGCGAGGCTCGATTGCGGCTGCGGGCCTTGTGCCCGTTCAGTAGCATCGGGAGACGCGCCCCGCTCAACCGCATCGTCCGCAAAGACGATGCGGTTCTGTTTTATTTTTCCGTATCGCGTCGAGAATCCGTGATAGGACTGGATTTTCCTTTCGTCCTTGATGAAGCGGAAGGCCGCGGTCACACCACGGCCCCCGTCCGCGGCATAGCGTTTCACGAACTGCTGCTGGGCAGTGTCGCGCTTGTCCTCCAGGATGAACGCCGGATGTTCGACCGTGTCGACGAAGACCGGAAGCATTCTGGCACGATCGCCGTGGAATCCATTGATGCCTTCCGCCGGCACGTCACCGCGCCGGATCGCCTCCAACGCATCCCGGGACGAGTTGAACCCTGCAACGTATCCTTTCTTTCCGTGGCTTCCGTCGCACACGAGACGGAAGAAGTGTCCGGCGTCAAGGGCTATCGTTTCTCCGTCGGGCATCGTGATCGTCCTGCCGAGGATGGCCCGTTCGAAATATGCCAGAGCATCCTGAGGCGTCGTGGTCTCCGGAAGCAGTTCGCCAGGCGGCGAATACTCAAAGGACATCGCCTCCTTGAAGGCCATATAGGCATCGCGATCCGCAAGATCGTCTCCCACTTTGACCCGGGGTCGAATGTCCGGCCATTCCACAAACCGCGTCTTCGCTTCATCGATATCCGGCATCGTATCGATTCGCGCATGGGTCTCGATGACCGGGATTCCGAAGACCGGCCGGCGCATGCGGTCGGCGTCCTCGAAGACGGGCGAGAGGAACGCGGCGGTCTCATCCAGCGCCGCTGCCGCGCCGGGCGGCAGTCCCGCGAGCGGGATGCGGAGACGGTCGGAGAGGATGCCGCGGACGCGGAAGCGACGGGTGACGGGTGCCGGGTGACGAGTGGATGATTCCGTTCCGGATTGCGCATCGCGCATTCCGCATTGCGCATTCGGGAGCGCGCAGCGATCCCGGTCCACGCCCGCGACCGGCCAGACACGCCCCTGCGCGGCCTCGACGATCCGTTCGACGCGCAGAGGAGCCAGAACGGGCGCTTCGGAGAGCGCAACCCACGGATCGGCACGCGGGGCCAGCGTGGCGGGGTCGAGGAATACGCCGCGTCCGCGCCGGCGCGCCTCGCCCTGCAGCGGGAGCGGCACGGGATCGCCCGGGCCGGTGACGGGGACCGTCGAGCGGTCCGGGACAATCTCGTCCCACGCGGAGAACGGAATCGCCGCGCCCGCGTGGCGCGCGGCCGTGAGGCACGCGGAGACGAGCGCGCGCGCCAGCGTCGTGGAGACCGGCGCGGAGAAGAACCACCAGAGGACGAACCCGCCTCCGTCCACCGCCGACGTGATCGTCGCCGGCGCGCCGAACGACGCGGCGACACGTTGTATCTCACGCAGAGAGCGCAGAGGTTCTTCCTCACGCGGAGTCCGCGGAGTCCGCGGAGTTGTCTCTTGGGAGGGCGCGCTCATCGAGCGCGCCGTTTCCAGCTTGACGATTTCTTCGCCGCCGGCGAGCGGCGGAGCCGCGAGATCCGGCCGCCGCAAGTCCGGCGAGCCGCGCGAACGCGCGGTCGCCGGACAATGCAAAGCCACAAAGCGGCAGTCGTCCCCCGGAAGGATCGGATGGCCCCCGAGCGCGAACGGCTGGCCGGACGGCGTCGCGCCGAGCAGGTGCCAGCGGAGGATCTCGTCCGAGAGCGGGAGCCACGCGCGGTTGCGGCACGCGGAGCAGCGCTTCGCGGGCTTGGGGCAGAAGCCGGGGCGCCACTCGTTGCCGCACGCGGGGGCGAAGCCGGAGCGGCCCGTCCGCCCGCTCGTCCATCGGCGCGACCAGACGTCCGCCCGGCACGCGAAGCGCGCGCGGAAGAGCGCGAGCTTGTCGGCGTAGGAGGACGCCATCGACACGCGGAGGGGAACGAAAGGTTGGGGCGGAGTCCAAGGCATTGTGTTTTCTCACGCGGAGTTCGCGGAGGACGCGGAGTTTGGTTCCGGGCAAAGTCTCACGCGGAGTTCGCGGAGGACGCGGAGTTGGTTTTCGGGCAAAGTCTCACGCGGAGTTCGCGGAGGTCGCGGAGTTTGGTTCCGGGCAAGGTCTCACGCGGAGTTTGCGGAGGACGCGGAGTTTTGTTTTGGGGAGGGTCTCACGCGGAGTTCGCGGAGGACGCGGAGTTTTCTTCGGGGAGATTTTTCTGGAGGCACGGTTTTTCCGGATGGAGAATCTCATTCACGTTGGTTCTCCGTTCCGTGTCGGAAGGGCGGGGCCTTCGTAGTGGTTCACGACGCGTTCGATGCCGTTCTTGAGCGAGACCTGGCCAAAATTGATCAACAACCCGACGGGCTTGCTGCACAGGACGAGGTAGGTTTTGAGCTGTTTGGCGAAAACCGCTGAATGCTGTTCGGTCGATTTGAGTTCGACGACGACCTTTTCGTCGACCAGCAGATCAAGCCGGAAGGCGTTGTCGACAACGACGCCTTCGTGTTCGATCGAAACGGGTTTCTGCCGTTCGACCTTGTGCCCCGACCGTTGCAGTTCGATTTTCATCAGCAACTCGTAGGCGCTTTCGTAGAGGCCCGGGCCGTACATCGTGTGCAACTTGAAGGCGGCGTTCAGGATGTCCGCCGTGATGTCGTTGATGTTGTTCATTGTTTTCCTTTCCACCCCGCGAACTCCGCGGACTCCGCGTGATGTCTTTCCAAATCACCTCCGCGAACTCCGCGAACTCCGCGGACTCCGCGTGATGTCTTCCCAAAACACCTCCGCGAACTCCGCGGACTCCGCGTGATGTTCTCACGGGAACAGCCGTTCGATGACGTCGTCCGGCAGCGTGTACCCCTGTTCCTCGGCAACTTCGTACCACCAGGCGGCCTCGGCGGGGTCGGGTATCGTCCCGATCCCGAGCTCCACCCTGCGTGCGAACTCGAACGTCGCCGCGGCGTCGCCCTGCGAACTCCGCGCGGCGAGCGCGCGGAGTTCGGCGGCGAGGGCGGCCTGCTCCGGCGTGTGCACGGGCGGCTGCGAGGCCGCGCTCCGCGCGGCGAGGATGACGGCGGCCGCCAGCGCGGCCAGGAACGCGGCGGTCGCCGCGGC
>JAFPUX010000472.1 GCA_017413145.1 Kiritimatiellia bacterium
CGCGGCGTCCTCCGCGAGCACGGCCGCGGAGAGCGCCTTGCGCCAGTCGGAGCGCGTGCCGAACGCGCGCGCCTCGCGGGCGCGGAGCGCCGCGCGCTCCTTGTCGTGGCCGGGGCCGGCGAGGCGCCGCAGGAGCAGCCGGTAGGGCGCGCGGGAGAAGGGGTCGAGGCGGACCGCCTCCTCGAACGCGGCGCGCGCCTCCGCGTCCGTCTTCGGGGACGAAGAAAGCGAGAGGCCCTGGGCTGCGTGCGCCAAGGCCTCTGCGAGCGTTTCGTCCGCGTCTGCGAGCTTGCCGGGTTCCGCCGGGTCCGCCGCGGCGGCGGACAGGGCGAAGGCGAACAGGAGCGGGAGCCACGCCGGACGGGGGCGGCGGGGGGAGCCCATCGCGCGCCGGCGCCTACTTGGTCTTGTGACGCTCAAGCTTGATGCGCTTGTCGTGCTTGTGCTTGGACATCTTGGCGCGGCGCTTCTTCTTGATGGAACCCATGTCGGGACGCTCCTTTTCGGGATTTGTTTTCGTGGTTGCGCGGGGCGGCTCGCGCCGCGTGCCCGCGGTTGTCTGGAACGGGCGTGGAGTATAGGCGAATCGTCCGCGCAAGTCCAGCGGAAAAACGCGGCCGCGCGCGAAGAGGGCGGTTGAACCGATCCGCGCCGCTGTGGTATCATTGCCCGCATGAAGACAACGTCCGTCCGTTCCGTCCCCGCCGCGCCCGGCGCGGTCCGCCCTTCCTGGGCGAAGGTCGCCTCCCATTCGCACATGGTCCGCTCCCAGAGGATCTCCCAGGAGGAGTCGACCGCCCAGCTCATGGCGTGGGAGAGGCGCCACGGCGTCCGCGCGATCGGCATGGGCTCGCCCTGGACCGCCGCCAACGCGCGCATCTACGGCCACTGGGAGCTGGTGGAGCGCGACCGCTACTTCGCGGGCCTGCTCTCCGACGCCGAGCGCGAGGAGGCGCTCGGACGCGAGGACGTCGAGGGCGCCGTCCGCGCCGCGAACGAGGCCGCCGCGGGCGAGACCTTCCACTACCTCGACAACGAGACGCCCAAGCAGCGCTACGGCCACATGTGGCACGTCGGCTTCGAGCTGCAGGTCCCCGCGTGGCACGACTACGACCAGGACCGGCGCGCGTGCTACTGCGACCTCGACCCGGTCGAGGACCCCAACCCGCTCGACCCGCGCGGCGCGCACTACCGCCGCACCTACTCCGAGATCGTCGCGCGCCAGCGCGCCGCCGGCGCGATCTCCGTCTGGGCGCACCCGACGAGCTGGTGGTGGTGGGAGGGGAAGTTCGTCACGAACATCGCCGCCGCGATGCCGCCGAACCTCTACGCCGACGGCTTCCTCGACGGCCTCACGGTCCAGGGCTACGACGCCTTCCACCGCGACTACCAGGCGCTGTGGTTCGAGCTGCTGGACCGCGGCTGGCGCGTCCCGGGCTTCTCCGAGCTCGACCTCTGCCCCGGCTGCGGCGGCGACGGCGCCTCGCTCTTCAGCTGCATCCCCGGCCCCGACCGCGCGCCGACGATGCCCGAGATGCTCGCCGCCTTCCGCGCCGCGCGCCACTCGATGTCGAGCGGCCCCTACCTGACGCTCGAGGTCGACGGCGCGCCGCAGGGCTCGGAGATTTCCTCCGGCGCCGGCGTCGCGCACCGCGCGGTCGTCGAAGCCTGGCCCGCGCCCGGCGAGTCCGTCCTCTCGCGCGTCGAACTGCTCGGCCCCGGCGGCGCCGTCCTCGCCTGCGCGGAGAACGTCCCCGGCGGCTCGGTCGAATTCGACGTCGAAGGCGACGCCAACGGCGGCTGGCTCGTCGCGCGCGCCTTCGGCGAGAAGGACGGCGACTACGCGGCGAAGCGCCAGCAGGAGGTGCGCCACTGCGCGCTCACGAACCCCGTCCGCCTCCTCGCGCCGCACGCGCCGCGCCCGGCCGCGGTCCGCACGCAGGTGCGGCTCAATCCCGGCTCCTCCGCCGGCGCGCCGTTGCGTCTCGTCGCGGCGGACGGCACCGAGCTCTGGTCGCGCGCGCTCCCCGCGGAGGGTCTCGACTTCGACGCCGCGCCGACCGCGCGCCTGAAAATCGGACGTCCCGGCGGCGCGCCGCCGCGCGTCCTGCCGCTCGCGGCCGCGAACCGCCGCGTCCGCGCGCTCATGGACTGCCTCGCGGACGGACGCTTCCTGGAAGACTTCCACGGCCTCGAACCGGGGCAGGTTCCCGTCGCGGCCTTCCGGCTCGACGAAGTCCCCGAAGCGCTGGCCTCGCTCGAACTCGACGCGTAGCCGCGCGCCGCGATTCGTCTTGCGGCGCGGCGCGGATTGGCGTAGAATGCGCGCCATGCAAAACGACGCCGGCTCCCCTTTCGCCATCCGTCCCGCGCGCTACGAGGACGCGCGGCCGGTCTACGCGCTGATCCGCGCCAACTCGGACACGTTGCTCGTGCGTTCGCTGAGCAACGTGCTGGAGCATCTCGACCGCTTCCTCGTCGCGGAGGCGGCGGACGGTTCGATCGTCGGAACGGTCTGCTACGGGCTGTGGCCGGAAATCGGCGACGAACTGCGCACGAGCGCGGAGCTGCAGTCCGTCTGCGTGGACGCCGCGTGGCGGCGCCGCGGGGTCGGCAAGAAAATCGTCGAAGCGCAGATCGCGCGGCTCCGCGCGCTGCACGTCGGGCAGATCGTCGTGCTCACCTACGCGGTCGAATTCTTCGCGGGGCTGGGCTTCCGCGAGATCGACAAGCACGCGATCATGTACAAGCTCTACACGGGCTGCATGAACTGTCCGAAGCACGACGATCCGTTCACGTGCCCCGAGCGCGCGATGGCGCTCCAGATCCGCGGCGCGGACGAAAAATCCGCTTGACTCCGCCACGGGCTTTTGCTAGATTCATCCGCCGTCGACCGCACACGGGGCTATAGCTCAGTTGGTAGAGCGTCTGAATGGCATTCAGAAGGTCAGGAGTTCGAACCTCCTTAGCTCCACCAAGGTTTCCGAAGCGAAACCTTGACCCTGCGGAAGACGCACAGAAGACGGTCGGGCATCGCCCGGCCGTTCTCGTATTCCGAAAACGCGCGAAAAGCCCAACAAATCGGGGTGTTTTTGAAGTTGCACCCTCGCGCGAACATACAACGGAACATAGGTCGCCCGCTGTCGTTTTGTGGAGAGAGAGAGACCGGAGAAGCCCCGAAAACGGCCTTGAACTATTGCAATCCTCTCTCCACCCGATTTTGAAGGGCAAGTGACCTTTTCGCCTTTATCCCGCGCGTTTCCAAAGGATTGCGAAAGATGCGTTCTTCAAAACGAAATCTTTTGAGAGAGAGAGAGCATACTTGGGTTGGACATTCGCTTCATGACTTCTGACCTGCGGGAACGCATGGAGCGGCTTCAAACTTCCTTGTAGTAGGGACAGATGTTGGCGAAGGCGCCGTCCTTCATGCGGAAGCCGCGGGGGATGGTTCCGAGCTGCTGAAAGCCGAGTCGCTCGTAGAGGTGGCGGGCGTGGACGTTGCCTTCGACCACCGCGTTGAACTGCAGGATTCCGAAGCCGTGCGCCTTCGCCTGCGCGAGGCAGTCCAGGACGAGCTTTTCGCCAAGATGTCGTCCGCGGCAAAGGGAGCGCACGGCGTAGCTCGCGTTTGCGATGTGGCCGCAGCGCCCGACGTTGTTCGGATGGAGGATGTAGAGGCCGAGAATCGCTCCGTCGTCGTCGACCGCCACGCCGGCGTGGGTTTGCGAGGCGAAGAACGCCGCGCCCGATTCGGGTGTCAGCGGCTCTTCCTGCGGGAAGGCGTCGCCCGCCTCCACGACTTCGTTCCACGTCTCGATCATTCCCGGCAGGTCCCCCGGGGCGTATTGTCGGATGTTCATGCTCGAAAGTCTACCACGGACGCCGCGTCCGCGGCAAGGGCGCGTGGCGGGGTTGCCACCCCGCCACGCGCCGACGAAGCGCCAGAGCCGCCGCGGACGCAAACAGAATCGTCAGCCGGGCTTCAGGACAGGAGGTCGTTCGTCGCCTCGTCCTCGTACTGGCGGGTGTACAACCGGTAGTAGTGCCCCTTTTGGTCGAGCAGCTGCCGGTGCGTGCCTCGCTCGACGATTTTGCCGTTCCGGACGACGAGGATCCGGTCGGCGTTCCGGATGGTCGAGAGACGATGGGCAATCACCAGCGAGGTCCGGCCGCGGATCGCCGTTTTCATGGCGTCCTGGATCTTCCGCTCCGTGAGCGTGTCGACGGAGGCGGTCGCCTCGTCGAGCACCAGGATGCGGGGATCCGCCAGAATGGCCCGCGCGAAGGACAGCAACTGCTTCTCGCCGGTGGACAGCAGGTCGCCGCCTTCGCCGACGTCCGTGTCCAGGCCCTTTTCCATCCGGGCCACCACTTCGTCCGCGGAAACCAGCGCCAGGGCGCGCCGGACGTCCTCCTCCGTCGCGTCCGGGTTGCCGTAGAGCAGGTTCTCCCGGATGGTGCCGGAGAACAGGTGCGGAGTCTGGAGCACGTAGCCGATGGCACTGTGGAGCCAGAGCTGGCTCCGCTCTCGGGCGTCGCGCCCGTCGATCAGCACGCGGCCGGACGTCGGCTCGAAGAAGCGGCAGACGAGGTTCACCAGCGTGCTCTTGCCGGCGCCGGTCTCGCCGACGATGGCGAGGTTGGTGCCGAAGGGGATGTCCAGGCTGAAGTGATCGAGCACGAGCTCGTCGCCGTCGGGGTAGCGGAAGGACACGTCCTCGAAGGCGATGTCCCCGCGGATCGGCTCCCAGTTCTCCTTCTTCGGCGAAAAACTGTCGCCGTATCTCTCGATCACCTCGGGGGCGTCCGTGACGTCGGACCGCGTGGCGAGGAGCCGCGTCAGGCGCTCGATGTTCACCTGGGTCGTGATGACGTCGGAGATGGCGTCCACGATCCAGCGGACGGGCTCCATCATGCCCTGCGCGTAGCTCATGAACAGGGAGAACGTGCCCACCTCGGACGCGCGGAGGAAACCGCCCTGCCACAGGACGATCGCGAGCGCCAGGGAGGAGGCGAGGTTCATCGTGACTGCGAAGGCGCCGCGCAGGCGGGCCGCTCGGATGCCCGTCTTCTTGATTTCGGAGGTGTCCTTCACGAAATCGTCCGCCATCCGGTCCTCGATCACCAGCGTCTTGATCGTCTTCGCGCCGGTGATGCCCTCGTTGAAGTCGCCGGTGATCCGGCTGTTCAGCTCCCGGATCCGGCGGTTGGCCTCCATCAGCTTCTTCTGGAACAGGGCGTACAGGACCACGATCAGTGGCAGAATCAGCATGACCAGAAGCGCCAGCCGCGCGTTGACCGCCAGCATGACCGCCAGCGCGCCGACGAGGAAGGTCGCGTGCCAGACGCATTCCATCAGGCTCCAGGAGACCAGCGTGCCGATGCGGCCCGTGTCGCTCATGACCCGGGAATGGATCCAGCCGACGCCGTGCCGGTTGAAGTAGTCGAAGGAGAGCGTCTGCAGGTGGTTGAACGCGGCCGCGCGCAGGTCGCGGTTCACCCGGACCTCCGTGGAAATGGCGTAGCTGCCGGCGATGAAGTTCATCGCGGAGGAGAACAGGATTCCCGCCAGATAGAGCGCGACGAACGCCGGCATCGTGTCCAGCGTGCGGCCGCCGATGAAGTGGTCCAGCGCGTATTTCTGCAGGAGCGGCAGCCCGATGTCCATCACCGAGCCGAACAGCCCGCAGACGATCATCGTCAGCAGGGCCTTCCGGTATTTCCGCACGAGCGGTACGAGGCGCGGAATGCCGAAGAACGGCAGGGACGCGGCCGTATTGTCCGTGTCTTCCGTCATGCCCGGGCCTCCGCTTCCTGCAGCTCGACGGACGCCGACTGGATGTCGTGGATCCGCCGGTACAGCCCGGGCTGGTTCCGGAGCTGCTCCGGGGTTCCCAGCTGGCTGACCCGCCCGTGGTCCAGCACCAGCACCTGGTCCGCCTTGCTCAACGTGGTGATCCGATGGGAGATCAGGAGGATCGTCGCCGTCCCGAATCTCCGTTCCAGCGCGCGGCGGATCTTCGCGTCGGTCTCCGTGTCCACGGCGCTCAGGGAGTCGTCGAAGACCATGATCGGCGCCTTCCGGACCAGCATCCGCGCGATCGCGGCCCGCTGCTTCTGGCCGCCGGAGAGCGTGACGCCCCGTTCGCCCACGAAGGTCTCGTAGCCCTTCGGGAAGCCTGCGACCGTTTCCTCCAGGCAGGCGGCCTCCGCCGCCGCATGGAGCTCCGCCTCCGGCAGTTCCGGCGCCGCGACGGACAGGTTCTCCCGCAGGGTCCGGGAGAACAGGAAGGGCTCCTGCAGGACCATGCCGATGTTCCTGCGAAGGTGCTCCAGGCGGATGTTCGCGATGTCCACGCCACCGATCGTGATCCGGCCGCATTCCGGCGGGAGCGGATAGAGCCGGTCCAGCAGGTACGTCAGCGTGCTCTTGCCGGAGCCCGTGCCGCCGAGGACGCCGAGCGTGGTGCCGGCGGGAATCGTCAGGTCGACGTCGTGCAACGTCTCCGGGCAGCCGTCGTAGGCGAAGGACACGTGCTCGAAGCGGATGTCGCCGTCCATGGGCGGCGACACCGCGTCCGGCGCGTCCTTCTCCTCCTCCGCTTCCAGGATGAAGGCGATGCGCCGGATGCCGACCCGGGCCTTCGACATCTCGCCGATCATCCGCCCGAGCATGCGCACCGGCCAGACCAGCATCCCGTTGTAGCTGATGAAGGCGATGTATTCGCCGCTGGTCATCTCGCCGCGCAGGCAGAACCGCGCGCCGAAGACGACCACCAGCATGACCTGCACGCCGGAGAGAACGTCGGCCGAGGCCCAGAAGAAGGACATCAGGCGGCCGAGCTTCACCCACAGGGACGTGTAGTGCTCGTTCTGCGCGGCGAACCGGTCCCGCTCGTGGCGTTCGCGGCCGAAGGCGCGCACCACCCGCACGCCGGTCAGGTTCTCCTGCGCCATGGCGGACAGGAGGCCCTCGTTCTCGTCGCAGGTCTGGAACCCCTTCCGGAATTTCCGGTGGAAATGGAGCGAATACCAGACGACGACCGGCAGGGGGATCATCGCGACCAGGGTCAGGGACACGTTCATGCGGAGCATGAAGAAGACGCTCATCGCCAGCAGGATCGCGATCCGGAGCAGCTGGGTCATCTGCTCGGAGACGAAGCTCCGGGTCGTCTCGATGTCGCTGGTGCAGCGCTGGATGATGTCGCCCGTGTGGTTCTGCACGTGCCACTGGAAGGGAAGGCGCTCGATGTGGCGGAACAGCGTGTCCCGCAGGGTCTTGACCAGCGTCTCGCAACCCTTGGCGTTGAACACCCGGAAGCCGTACTGCGCGACGCATTTGACGAGGGTCACGACCATCACCGCGAGCGCCATGATCCACAGGCGTTCCCGCAGTCTCTCCGCGCCGCCGAGCGCCTCCAGCGCGCGGGAAACGGCGGGATGGAGCGAAGCGGCGCTTTCGCCCAGGATGATCTGGTCCACGGTCACCCGGACGATCTGCGGCGCGATCATGTCCGCCAGCGCGGAGACCGCCGCGCACAGCATGCAGAGGAGAAAGAAGGTCTTGCAGCCTTTCAGGAAGCGCATCGGCGTGCGGGGGGGAGCTCCGGGCGGAAGACCGCGCTTCGCCTCGGGCGAATGCAGGTCGTAACGAGGTGAAGTCTACCAGAAAGACCCGCCGAACGCAAAACACGCTTTCACGGTGGTATGATAGACTGTGGGACTGCCACTTCTGCCCGGAAGGCCACGGGCAAACGCTCGTCAACGACGGCGACGAACCGCTCGTCTTCTTTGCCGTCGTGCCGGCGGTCGGAAAGCAATGAGCCGCTTCGCGAAGCTCGGACTCGTCCTCGAGGGCGGCGGGATGCGAGGGCTGTTCACGGCCGGCGTCTTGGACGCGCTCTATGGCATGGGCGTATCGGCCGGCGCGGCGTTCGGCTGCAACTACAAGTCTTCGCGCCCCTCCCGGTCGAAGAAGAACGGCCCGCCGGCGTCTTCTCCCGAGCGGCGGGGGATCGGCCCCGTCGCGAACGCGCCCGGAACGACCTCGAGGAAGTCGTGCACTTCGACGATCCGCAGGTCCGTCGGCGGCATCGAAAGGTCGTGCGGCGGCTTCCCCGGATGGAGGCTGAAACGCGGGCGGCGGACACCCGGCGCGGCGTAGACCGTGCCTTTGGAAAGGGACGGAAGCCCGCCCGTGTGGTCGTTGTGCCCGTGGGAAAGGACGACCGTCTCCGGCAACTCATCAATGCCGAGCGCGGCGGCGTTCCGCGCGAGCGCGGAGCCGGCGCCCGTGTCGAACAGAAGGCGTCCGGCGCCCGTGTCGACGAGCAGCGCAAGGCCGTGTTCGGCCGCAAGCCCCGGCCGTGCTTCGTTTTCGACAAGGACGGTGACGGTCATGGCGTTACGCCTTGACGGCTCCGAACGCTTCCTCCGTTGCGAGAACGGCATTGCGGCAACACTCGGGGCATTCGCAGAGAACGCGCCCCGTGTCGCGGCCCTTGAGCGAAAGGAAATGGCAGCAGTTGGCGGTTCCGGATTTCTTGAGGGATGCGGCCTTCTCGCCGCGCTCTTCGGGTGTCATGGCGCGTAGTCTACCACACCGCCGCCGCCGGCGAAAGTCCGGTTTTGCGTCGGCGCCGCCGTTCTGGTAGAATGGATGCCATGAAACTCACCCTTGCCCGCGCCCAAGAACTGCTCGCCACTACGACGAGCGATCCACACCTGATCGTCCACGCCACGAACGTCCGCGGCTGCATGGAGGCGTTCGCGCGCCACTTCGGCCTGCCGCCGGAGGAGGTCGAACACTGGGGCGCCGTCGGATTCCTCCACGACTACGACTACGAGCATTTCCCGGAGGAGCATCTCAAGCACACGGAGGCGGAGCTGCTCGCCGCGGACGTCGACGCGGCCGACGTCCGCGCGATCCTCAGCCACGGCTGGGGCATCTGCAACGACGTGAAGCCCGAGACCGATCTCGAGAAGAGCCTCTTCTGCGCCGACGAGCTCTCCGGGCTCGTCTGGGCGGCGGCGCTCATGCGCCCGACCGGCATCTCCGACCTCGAGCCGAAGAGCGTCGTGAAGAAGTTCAAGGACAAGAAGTTCGCCGCCGGCTGCAACCGCGACATCATCCGCCAGGGCGCGGAGCTGGTCGGCCTCGACCTCCCCGCCGCCATCGCGGTCTGCATCGACGGCATGAAACCTTACGCGGCCGAAACCGGTCTGCTGCCGAAGGCATAGCATGTCATCCGCCCCCGCCGACCCGTTCGCCGGACGCGACCTTGTCGTGTTCGATCTGGACGGTACGTTGATCGATTCCATTGGCATCTGGAACGAGGTCGACCGCCGGCTTAGGGACAACCTGGCTTTGCCGCCGCGCGGCGAAGCCGACATTTCCGCCTTCCGGGAATCCTCGTTGCGTCGGCATTCAGCGGCCGCCAACCCCTATCTCGAATACTGCCGCATCCTCGGCGCGGAGGCGGGGTCTCCGCTTTCGCCCGAAGAAATCCTCCGCCTGCGCTACGCGCTCGGCGAAGACCTGCTCGAGAACGAGGTGGACTACAAGCCCGGCGCCGACCGGCTTGTCCGGCGGCTGCATGCCCGAGGCGTCCGCCTCGCCATCGCCTCCACGACGCGCCGGCCGAACCTGGAGATCTACATCGCCCGCAACGAGAACATCCGGACCAAGGCGCCGCTCGACGACTTCTTCGACCCGATCCTCGTGCGGGACGATGTCCGCGAGGGAAAACCGAACCCCGAGGTCTACCTCCGAGTTCTCGAGGCGACCGGCGTTCCAACCGACCGCGCGCTGGCCGTCGAGGACGCTCTTTCCGGCGTGGAGGCCGCCCGGGCTGCGGGGCTCGGAGTCGTCGCCGTTCGCGACCGTCACGCCGAGCCCGACCGCGCCGCCATAGACTCGCTCGTCCTGCGTACCTTCGACTCGTTCGACGAGATGTCGCCATAGAGTTTTGCGCGCGGGCGGACGTTCTGCTAGAATTCGAGGCATGAACTCGATTCCCCTCTCCGACGTTTCCCTTCCGTCCTTCACCGTTTTCGACAAGGGCTGGTTCCTCGTCACGGCCGGCGATTTCGCCTCCGGACGCTTCAACGCGATGACCGTCTCCTGGGGCTTCCTCGGGACGATGTGGAACAAGCCCGTCGCCCAGATCGTCATCCGGCCGCAGCGCTACACGCGCGAGTTCCTGGACGAGTTCGACACGTTCACCGTGAGCGCATTCCCGGAGTCCTGCCGCAAGGCGCTCGCGCTGCTCGGCTCCAAGAGCGGCCGCGACGGCGACAAGATCGCCGAGGCGGGGCTGCATCCGGTCGCCGCCACCACCGTGGCCGCGCCGACCTTCGCCGAAGCGACGCTCGCGCTCGAATGCCGCAAGCTCTACCGCCAGGAAATGAAGGGCGAGTCGTTCCTCGACCGCGAGGTCCTCCGGCAGATGTATCCGACCAACGATCTTCACATCGTCTACATCGGCGAAATTCTCGCCGCGACGAAAGCCTAGCATGAACACCGTCACGCTCGGCCGCACGGGGCTGCGGGTGCCCCAGAACGGATTCGGCGCGCTGCCGATCCAGCGCATCCCGAAGGCGGACGCCGTCCGCCTCCTGCGCCGCGCGTTCGACGGCGGAATGCGCTTCTTCGACACGGCCCGCGCCTACTCGGACAGCGAGGAGAAGGTCGGCGAGGCGTTCGCGGGCGGCCTGCGCGACGAGATCGTCCTCACGACGAAGACGATGGCGAAGACTCCGGCCGAGTTCCGGGAGCAGCTCGAAACATCCCTGCGGACGCTCCGCACCGACCGCATCGACCTCTACCAGTTCCACTGCGTGGGGCAATGCTGGCGTCCGGGCGACGGCTCCGGGATGTACGAGGAGATGCTCGCGGCGAAGGCGGCCGGCAAGATCCGCCACGTCTGCGTGACCACGCACCTGATCGCCGTCGCCGAGGAGTGTGTCGATTCCGGCCTCTACGACACGCTTCAATTCCCGTTCTCCTACCTGGCCTCCGACCGGGAGGTCGCCCTCGTGAGGCGCTGCGAGGCGGCGAACGTCGGCTTCATCGCGATGAAGGGGCTCGCCGGCGGGCTCATCACCCGCTCCGACGCCGCGATGGCGTTCATCTCCCAGTTCCCGAACGTCGTCCCCATCTGGGGCGTACAGCGCGAGAAGGAGCTGGACGAGTGGCTCTCCTACATGGCGGACACGCCGTCGATGACGCCGGAACGCCGGGCGTTCATCGACCATGACCGGAAGGAACTTTCCGGCTCCTTCTGCCGCGGTTGCGGCTACTGCATGCCGTGCCCGGCCGACATCAAGATCAACAACTGCGCTCGGATGTCGCTCATGCTTCGCCGCGCCCCGTCCTCGGCCTGGCTCACGCCCGCATGGCAGGCGGAGATGGCGAAGATCGACAACTGCATCAACTGCCGGCGTTGCGCCTCGCGCTGCCCATACGGCCTGGACACGCCGACGCTCCTCCGCGCCAACCTCGCCGACTACCGCCGCGTCCTTGCCGGGGAGGCGAAGGTATGAAACTCCCGACCATCCGCGGCTGGCGCCAGCTCTGATTCTCGCACACACACACAACGAAAGGACCCGCCATGAGCAATCCCGTCATCGAAAACATGAAGTCGCGCCGCAGCTGCCGCGCGTTCAAGCCAGATCCCGTTCCGCGCGAACTGGTGGAGCAGATCGCCGAGGCCGGCCTCTGGGCCGCGAGCGGCATGGGCCGCCAGCCCGTGAAGATCGTCGCCATCACCGACAAGGCCCTGCGGGACCGCCTCGCCGAGCAGAACCGCAAGATCGGCGGCTGGCCCGCGGGCTTCGACCCGTTCTACGGCGCCCCGGTCGTCCTCGCGGTCGTGGCGAACAAGGAGGCGTTCACCGCCGTCTACGACGGTTCGCTCGTGATGGGCAACCTCATGCTCGCGGCCCACTCGCTCGGCGTCGACTCGATCTGGATCCACCGGGCCAAGGAGGAGTTCGAGAGCGAGGAGGGCAAGGCGCTTCTAAAGGCCCTCGGCATCGAGGGCGACTGGGAGGGCATCGGACATTGCGCTCTCGGCTATGCCGCCACACCTCTTCCTGCCGGCGCGCCACGGAAACCCGGCCGCGTCGTGTGGGCCTGATCGAAAGGAGAAGTATGAACCCCGACCCCAACTGCGCCTACTGTGCCGAAGGAGCGCCTCTCGACGCCTTCGGAATCAAAATCTGCGAGCTGCCCGCCTCCAAACTCTACCTCTTCAAGGAGCAGAGCCACCGCGGCCGCGTCATCGTCGCGTCCAAGTTCCACGTGAGCGAGATGGTCGACCTCACCGACGAGGATCGGCGCGCGTTCCTGGATGACGTCGCACATGTCGCCCGCGCCCTGCACACGGCGTTCCATCCGAAGAAGGTGAACTACGGCGCCTACGGCGACACGGGCTGCCACCTGCACTTCCACCTCGTTCCCAAGTACGAGGGCGGATTCGAGTATGGCGGCGTCTTCGAGATGAACCCGAAGCGCACATTCCTCGCGCCCGCCGAATACGACGAGCTGATTGCCGCGATCAAGGCGGCGCTGTGATTTCGGCATGACCCGAATGCCGACAAAAGGAAAGCGTCCTCGCGTCCGCTCCGTGAAGCTCGCCCCGCTGGAGGCGGGCGACAAGGAGCAATTCGTCCGGGACAACCAGGAGGCTTTCCTCTACGGCGCGACGCAGGAGTTCGGCCTGCGGAACGCCGACTTCGAGGAGGACGGACAGATCATCTCGCGCCGGACCATCCTCCGCTCCATCGGCGCCCGCGGCGCCGAGACGTACCGCATCGTCGCGCGCGGCGAAGTCGCCGGCGGCGTCGTCCTCAAGATCGACCGGACGAAACGCCGCGGCGAACTCGTGCTGCTTTTCGTCTCGCCCGAGCTCCACGGTCTCGGCATCGGGCAGGCCGCCTGGCGCGCGGTCGAGCGCCTGCATCCCGAGGTCCGCGTCTGGGAGACCTGCACTCCGTATTTCGAGAAGCGGAACATCCACTTCTACGTCAACCGCTGCGGCTTCCGCATCGTGAAGTTCGTCCGCGACCGCTTCGAAATGTTCCTGTTCGAGAAGGCCGTCCCGCCGCGCCCGTGACGGCCCCG
>JAFPUX010000473.1 GCA_017413145.1 Kiritimatiellia bacterium
CATAAGCAAATCAAATCGGAAGGCATAAAAAATCGGTATTTGTGATTGTTTCGGGTCCGGGATAGGATAGGCGGCGAAAGGTGGAGGGCGGACAAGGGGTCCGCCGGAAGCCGGAAAACACGCCAACAACGGGAGTCACCGCCATGAAGAAGACCATCGCCACCCTCGCCACGGCCGCCTGCGCGGCCGTCGCCGCCACCGCTAGCGCCCTGGAACTCGGGCAGGAATGGGACAAGGTGTTCCCGTTGAGCGACAAGGTGAGCCACCGCAAGGTGACGTTCGGGACGCAGTACGGCCTGACGCTGGCCGCGGACCTCTACGAGCCGAAGGAGGCGCCGGAGGGCGAAAAGCTCCCCGCCCTCGCCGTGAGCGGCCCGTTCGGCGCCACGAAGGAGCAGTCGAGCGGCCTCTACGCGATGCGGATGGCGGAGCGCGGCTTCGTGGCGCTGGCCTTCGACCCGTCCTTCACGGGAGAGAGCGGCGGAGAGCCGCGCCGCACGGCGTCGCCCGACATCAACACGGAGGACTTCATGGCCGCCGTCGATTACCTGTCCGGGCTGGAGAACGTGGACGCGGGGAAGATCGGCATCATCGGCATCTGCGGATGGGGCGGCATCGCGCTCAACGCCGCCGCGGCCGACCCGCGCATCAAGGCCACCGTCGCCTCCACGATGTACGACATGACGCGCGTCGGCGGCAACGGCTACTACGACGCCGACGACAAGGAGGAATCGCGCCGCGCCGCCCGCGAAGCGCTCGCCCGGCAGCGGCTGGCCGACCCCATGGCGATGGCGGGGGGCGTCATCGACCCGCTGCCCGACGACGCGCCGCAGTTCGTGAAGGACTACCACGACTACTACAAGACGCCGCGCGGCTACCACCCCCGCTCGGGCAACAGCACCGACGGCTGGCGCACCATCGGCGCCCAGGCCTACTCCAACGCCCGTTTCCTTTTCTACGTCAACGAGATCCGCTCCGCCGTGATGGTCCTGCACGGCGAGAAGGCCCACTCGCGCTACTTCGGCGAGGCCGCCTACAAGTACATGATGGAGGGCAAGGCCGACGGCTACCCCTTCGCCGGCAAGCCCAATCCCGTGCCCGGCAACAAGGAGCTCGTCATCGTTCCCGGCGCGAGCCACTGCGATCTCTACGACGGCGGCGGCAAGGACGCCATCCCCTTCGGCAAAATCGAGGCGTTCTTCCGGGAGAACCTGAAGTGACGCGGGGCGCGCCGGGCATCGCCGCCGCCGCAATCGGGGCGCTCGTTTTCGCCGCCGGGGCCGCCGCTCCGGCGGCGGAGGCGGCGGGGGCGACGCCCATCGTCGTGGCCGTGGGAGGAAAACGCTTCGCCGCGCTGGTGGAGGACAGCGCGACGGGGCGCGCGTTCCTCGAAAAGCTGCCGCTCACGCTCGACATGCAGGAGCTCAACGGCAACGAAAAATACCGCTACGGGGTGGCGTTGCCGTCGGTGGCGGAGTATTGCGCCACCATTGCAGAGGGCGATTTGATGCTCTACGGCTCGAACTGCCTCGTGCTGTTCTACGGGACGGCGGGAGGCTATTCCTACACGCGCGTCGGGCGGCTCGTCTCCACCGACGGCCTCGCCGCGGCGGTCGGAAGCGGCACGGCGACCGTGGCGTTCGAGCCGGTCGAACTCCGCGCCACCATCGCGCCGGACGGCGACGGCGTGGCCATCGGCGCCGA
>JAFPUX010000474.1 GCA_017413145.1 Kiritimatiellia bacterium
GGCCGCCGCGGAGAACCCGCCGGGAACGGGCCGCACCGGCGGCGCCACGCGCATCGCGGGCAGCGCGGCGGCGAGCGCGGCGGCGAGCGCGACGACGAGGAGGATTTCGGCGTGCAGCGCGTGGAAGCGCCTGCGCGGCGTGCGGCGGTTTCCGGAACGGACGGGGGACATGGCCGGGATCAGTCGAGTTCGAAGAGCTGGCGGACGTCGTCCGCGGTGAGGGAGGCGCCGACCGGGTCCGTCGCGCCGCCGACGGTCGCGGCGATGATCGAGCGCTTGCGCCGCTGCATGGCGAGCACCTTCTCCTCGACCGTGCCGGGCGTGATGAGCTTGAAGGCGTGCACCGTGCGCTTCTGCCCGATGCGGTGCGCGCGGTCGATCGCCTGGTCCTCGATCGACGGGTTCCACCACGGGTCGAAGAGCACGACTTCGTCCGCGCCGACGAGGTTCAGGCCCGTGCCGCCCGCCTTGAGCGAGATGAGGAACACGGGGATCGACGGGTCCGTGTTGAAGCGGTGGACCGTTTCGAGCCGGTCGGTCGAGGAGCCGTCGATGTAGCAGTACGGCACGCCGCGGGCGTCCAGCTCCGCGCGCAGCAGCTTGAGCATTTCGACGAACTGCGAGAAGACGAGCGTGCGGTGCCCGCCGTCCCGCGCCTGCTCCAGGATTTCGAGCAGCTGCTCCGTCTTGCCGGACGGCGCGGCGGAGTCCGGCAGCGGGTTGGCGTCGCCGAGCAGGCGCAGGTCGCAGCAGACCTGCCGCAGGCGCAGCAGCGCGGTGAGGACGACCATGCGCGACTTCTCGAAGCCGTCGCGCGCGATGGCCTCCGAAATCTGCCCGCGCGCGGCCTCCCAGTACTTGTCGTAGACGCGGCGCTGGTCGGCGGTGAGCTCGGGCCAGGAGTTCTGGACGATCTTGGCGGGGAGGTCCTTGGCGACGTCCGCCTTGAGGCGCCGCAGCAGGAACGGCCGCACCTTGTCGCGCAGACGGTCGAGCGCGCGCTGCGCCGCGAGCCGGTCGGCCGGGCGCGCGGCGGGGTCGCCGAGGAGCGAGACGGGCACTTCGTAGTCGGCGCGGAACTCGTCGTAGGCGCCCAGGTAGCCGTGGCGCAGGAAGTCCATGATGCTCCACAGGTCGGCCAGCGAGTTCTCGATCGGCGTGCCCGTGAGGACGAGCCGGCTCCCGGCCTGCAGCAGCTTGGCGGCCTGCGCGCTCTGCGTGCGCTGGTTCTTGATGTTCTGCGCTTCGTCGAGGACGACGGCCGAGAACGGCGTCGCGGCGAGCCAGTCCGAGTCGCGCCGCAGGATCGCGTAGCTCGTGACGACGAGGTCCGCGGCCGCGGCGCGTTCGCGCAGCGCGGCGCGGTCGGGGCCGGCGTAGAGCAGCACGCGGAGGTCCGGCGTGAACTGCCGCGCCTCGTGCGCCCAGTTCTCGACGAGCGAGGTCGGGCAGACGACGAGCGCGGGCAGGCCGCGGTCGGCTTCGTGGAAGCGCGGCAGCGCGAGCCAGGCGAGCGTCTGGACGGTCTTGCCGAGGCCCATTTCGTCCGCGAGGATGCCGGCCAGGCGGTTGCGTTCGAGCCAGCGCAGCCACGCGACGCCCGTGCGCTGGTAGGGGCGCAGCGTGGAGCGCAGCGGCTCCTGGACGACGGCGTGGTCCTCGGCGTCCGGGTCGTGCGCGAGCGCCTTGCGCGTGCGGGCGACCCAGGCGGCGGACGCCTTGTCGAACACGACGCCCGACCGCGCGAGGCGGTCGACGGCGGCCAGCACGAACGGCGCGTGGACGGCGTCCACGCGGCGCAGCGCGCCGGGGTCGGCGATTTCGGAGAGGCCGCATTCCCCTTCGAGGCGGTCGAGCGCTTCGAGCGCGGCCAGGTCGAACAGGACCGGCCGCCCGCGGCGGTCCGCGATCCACGGGCGTCCGCGGTTCTTGGCGATCGCGACGTCGTCCGCGGAGACGCCGTGGGAGTACGACGCGCTCTTGTAGGAAAACCCCAGGTCGAAGGCGCCGGCCACGCCGAGCGCGTCGGCGGCGTGGACGACGACCGCGACGCGGTCGTAGCGCATGGACAGCGCGGCGAGCGGCCCTTCGAGCGAAACGGACCACCCGTCGCGCGATTCGAGCTGCGGGACGGTCGTCGCGAGGAACGAGAGCAACGCCTCCTCGCCCGCGAGCGCCGCGAGCTTCGAGCCGCGCATCGACGCGCCGTCGCGCGCGCCGTCCTCGCCGGCGATCCCGAACGCGGGCAGCGACGCGAGCGCGGCGCGCTCGGCCTCGACGTTGCGCACGAAATAGGCGTACGGGTCGTCCGGCACCGGGATCGAAATTTCCGCGGCCGGGCCGGCGGCCTCGACTTCGACCGGGGCGCCGCCCGGCGCGGCGGGCGGGTAGACGGCCTTGAGCGAAAGGCGCAGCGCCGTGTGGACGCCGATCTTCTCGGGCGTCAGCGGCCAGGCGCCGTTCGTCGCGGACGCGGCGAGGCGGAACGCAGGTTGGGCGGGCGTCCACGAGAACAGGTCCGGGTCGAACTCGCAGCGCACGTCGAACGCGCCGCGCAGCGCCGGCAGCTCGTGCTCCAGGAAGCGGCGCGTGCCGATGCGCGGGATCGCGATCGTGTCGGCGTAGACCTTCTGGTAGAGGACGGGCAGGACGGCCTTCAGGGGCCAGAACGTCCCCGCGTGGAACGCGTAGCCGTGGTTGCCGAAGACGAGGTAGTCCGGGACGGTCCCCTCGGGGACGCCGGGGATTTCGGTGTTGAGCGCGAGGAGGACTTCGCCGGTCTCGGCGTCGAACGACGCGAGCAGGTGCGACGGAACGGCGTCCGCCGCGCCGCGCACCTCGAGCGCGCCGGCGCCGCGCTCCAGGAAGAGCGGGCGGCCGAGCTTGCCGAGCGTGTCGAGGATCCAGACGAAGTAGGCCGGCGCGAGGCGGACCGGCCGCAGGAGCGACCCCTCGGCGATGTCCTCGAGGATGAACAGGACGTTGTCGTCCGCCTCCGAAAGGCTCACGGGGGTGCGCGAGGCGACGTACTCCGCGACGGGACGCGGCGGGTCGTCCGGCCGGTCGGTCCGCACGAACGAAAGCTCCAGCGGGACGCTGCCGTCCGCGAAGCGGGCGGCCCAGTCACGCGGGACGGCGAGCCGGAGCGAAACGGGCGCGCCGCGCACGAGGTCGCGCTCGACGCTCTCCCCGCGGGCGAGCGCCTCGGCGACGCGGCGCGCGTGTTCGGCCTCCGCGGCGCGCTTGTCGTCGCGGCGGGCGCCGGCGGCGCGCTTCTGGAGCGTCCACGCGACGGCGAGCATGTGGAAGCAGACGAGCCCCCGCTTCTGCGAAGCGGGGCACGGGCACTTGTTGTCCACGACCGTGCGCGACGGCCGCACCGTGAACGACGTCTTCACGGACGAGCCGTTCACGTTCACGACGCCGCTGGCGGTGCGCGTGGCGGGGTCGTATTCCGCGTGCGTGACGAAACCGCGCTCGGCGGCCTTTTCGCCGGCCTCGCAGGACGCGCGGTCGCCCCACGCGCGGATTTCGCCGGGGGTGTAGTCGAATGCTTGGGGAACGGGCATGGAAGGGTCCGTTTTCGATTTATCGGGGCGCCGCGCAGTCCGGCGCAACGCCCGCGACGCGGCCGGCGCGTGCCGGTCCGCATCTCGCAAACGCGGCGGATTCTACCACATCCCGCCGTTCCGGCGCAACGGCGATTTTCCGCGGCTCCGCGGCGGGCGGCCGGTCAGGCGAGGAAGGGGCGGACGACGGCCTCGATTTCGGCCTTGCGGGCCGCGAGGAGCTCCGGCGTGCGGGCCTCCGCGATGAGGCGCAGGTAGGGCTCGGTGTTCGACTTGCGGACGTTGAACCACCAGTCCGGCCAGTCGAAGCGCACGCCGTCGAAGTCCAGCGCGCGGTCCGGCGGCGGGAGCGTCGCGACCCAGGCGCGGACCGCGGCGAGCGCGCCGTCCTTGTCCGGGACGGTGTAGTTGCATTCGCCGCTGTTGGCGTAGACGTCGATTTCGCGCACGAGGTCCGCAAACGAGCGGCCCTCCTTCTTCGCGGCGGCGGCGCGGGCGAGGACGATCTCCGCGCAGAGCACGGCCGAGTCGCACCAGTGGAAGTCGCGGAAGTAGTAGTGCCCCGCGAGCTCGCCGCCGCACGGCGCGCGCAGCTCGCGCAGCTTCACCTTGGCGAACGCGTGGCCGACCTTCCACAGGTGCGGGACGCCTCCGAGCGCGGCGACGCGCTCCGTCACGCCGCGCGACGTGCGGATGTCGCAGAGCACCGCCGCGCCGGGCTCGCGGGCGAGGAAGCGCTCCGCGAGGACCGCGGTCATCACGTCCGGCCGCACGAACGCGCCCGTGCCGTCCACGAACGCGACGCGGTCCGCGTCGCCGTCGAAGATTACGCCGAGGTCCGCGCCGCGGCGCACGACCTCCGCGGAGAGCTGCGCGGTTGCCTCCGGCAGGAGCGGGTTCGGCGGGTGGTTCGGGAAAGAGCCGTCGGGCGTCTCGTTGAGGTAGGAAATCCCCTCCCCTTCCCCGAACAGCCGGCGCGCGAGCAGGCCCGCCATGCCGTTGGAGCAGTCGACGACGATGTTCAGGCCCGAGAGGTCGGACGCCCAGCGGCGGTGGAACGCGAGGTAGTCCTCCGCGAGGTCGAGGCGGCGCACGGAGCCGGGCTTCGGGGCCGGCGGCGGCAGCTCGCCCTCGATGCGGCGGCCGAGCTCCGGCAGGCCCGAATCCGCGCCGACGGGCAGCGCGCCCTTGCGGGAGATCTTGAGCCCGTTGTACTCCTTCGGGTTGTGCGAGGCCGTGATCATGACGGCGGCCTCGTAGCCGCGCTCGCCCGTGAAGAAATACGTCATGGGCGTCGTGCAGAGCCCCATGTCGTCCACGTCCGCGCCGGCCTCCGTCAGGCCGCGCACGAGCGCGTCGAAGATCTCCGGGGAGCTCGTCCGGGCGTCGCGCCCGACGAGGACGCGCGCGGCGCCGAGGAGGCCGGGCAGGCACCGGCCGACGCGGTAGACGACGCCGGCGTCGAAGTCGACGCCCCAGACGCCGCGGATGTCGTAGGCATGGAAGGCTGGGTTCATGGGGGACAGACTACCACAGGCGCGGCCGGAATGCAATCTTGCCCCGCGCGCGCGGTTTTGGTATGATGCGCCGCCACAAACCACCCCCTTCCGCCCCGGTTTTCCCGCGGGCGATCCTACGACATGAACGTTTTCGCAGCCCTCTTCGGAACCAAGCACGCCCGCGACGTCAAGAAGCTCCGCCCCATCGTGGCGAAGATCAACGAGTGGGACGGGAAATTCACGAAGCTCACCGACGGCGAGCTCAGGGCCAAGACGCCCGAGTTCAAGGAGCGCATCGCCAAGGGCGAGTCGCTCGACGACATCCTGCCCGAGGCGTTCGCAGCGGTGAAGAACTGCTGCCGCCGCCTGCTCGGCACGCATTGCCAGGTGTGCGGCCACGACCTCGTCTGGGACATGGTCCCCTTCGACGTGCAGCTCATGGGCGGCATCGTCCTGCACCAGGGCAAGATCGCGGAAATGCAGACGGGCGAAGGCAAGACGCTCGTCGCCACCGCGCCGCTCTACCTCAACGCGCTCGCCGGGAAGAACGTCCAGCTCGTCACCGTCAACGACTACCTCGCCCTGCGCGACTCGCAGTGGATGGGCGTCGTCTACGAGTGGCTCGGCCTCACCGTGGGCTGCATCCAGAACTCGATGGGCCCCGCCGAGCGCCGCGCGCAATACGCCTGCGACATCACCTACGGGACGAACTCCGAGTTCGGCTTCGACTACCTGCGCGACAACGGCATGGCGCAGGACCCGCGCGAGCAGGTCCAGCGCGGGCACGACTTCGCGATCGTGGACGAAGTGGACTCGATCCTCATCGACGAGGCGCGCACGCCGCTCATCATCTCCGGCCCGTCCGAGTACTCGCACAACCAGTACAAGGAGCTCCAGCCGCAGGTCGAGCGGCTCTACCGGCGCCAGGAGAAGCTCGTCGCCGGCAAGCTCGCCGACGCGAAGAAGGCGATCGAGGCGGGCGAGGAGGAGCACGCGCGCCGCCTGCTCTACCAGATCTACCACGGCATGCCCAAGAGCAAGGAGCTGCTCGCCCTGCTCGAGGACCCGTCCGTGCGCCGCCTCCACGAGTCCGTCGAAAGCATGATGCTCACCGACATGCACAAGGAGGAGGCCCGCGAGCTGCGCGAGGAGCTGTTCTTCACGGTGGACGAGAAGATGCGCGACGCGTCGCTCACCGACCGCGGCTGCGCGGAGCTGAACCCCGCCGACCCCGAGATGTTCGTCGTGCCGGACATCGTCTCCGCCATGGCCGAGATCGACCGCGAGGAGCTCCCGAAGGAGGAACGCGCCAAGCGCCGCGTGGCGGTCCAGCAGCGTTTCGCCGAGCGCTCCGAGCGCATCCAGAACGTCGGCCAGCTCATCAAGGCCTACTGCCTCTACGAGAAGGACACCGACTACGTCGTCATGGAGAACAAGGTCCTCATCGTCGACGAGTTCACGGGCCGCATCCTCCCCGGCCGCCGCTGGAGCGACGGCCTGCACCAGGCGGTCGAGGCCAAGGAGCACGTCGAGATCGAGCGCGAGACGCAGACGCTCGCGACGATCACGATCCAGAACTACTTCCGCATGTACAAGAAACTCTCGGGCATGACCGGCACCGCCGAGACCGAGGCCGCGGAGTTCGAGGACATCTACCACCTGGACGTCGTCGCGATCCCCACGAACCGCCCCATCCGGCGCGTGGACCGCAACGACCTGATGTACAAGACGCAGCGCGAGAAGTACAACGCGATCATCGAGGACGTGGCCGAGTGCCACCGCAACGGCCAGCCCGTCCTGATCGGCACCGTCTCGGTCGAAACGTCCGAAATCCTCTCCCGCCTCTTTTCGAAGGCCGGCATCCCCCACAACGTCCTCAACGCCAAGAACCACGCGCGCGAAGCCGAAATCGTCGCGCTCGCCGGCCAGAAGGGCGCCGTCACGATCGCCACCAACATGGCCGGCCGCGGCACCGACATCAAGCTCGGCGAGGGCGTCGTCTGGACGCCCAAGGAGCTCATCCAGTCGCAGACCGCGCTGGACGAAAAGCCGGCGGGCGAAACGAAGACGCTGCGCCAGCTGCTCGTCGACCGCCCGTGCGGCCTCTACGTGATCGGCTCGGAACGCCACGAGTCCCGCCGCATCGACCGCCAGCTGCGCGGCCGCTGCGCCCGCCAGGGCGACCCCGGCGCCTCGCGCTTCTACGTTTCGCTCGAGGACAACCTCATGCGCCTGTTCGGCTCGGACCGCATCGCGGGCATCATGACGCGCCTCGGGATGAAGGAGGGCGAGCCGATCGAGCACCCCTGGCTCAACCGCTCGATCGAGAGCGCGCAGCGCCGCGTCGAGGAGCGCAACTTCTCGATCCGCAAGCGCACGCTCGAGTACGACGACGTCATGAACCGCCAGCGCGCCGTCGTCTACGACTTCCGCTCCGACGTGCTCGCCAAGGAGGACGTCCACGGCCTCGCGCTCGACATCCTGCACGACCTAGTGCTCACGCGCGCCGAGGAGTGGATGACGGGCGAGAAGGACGCGCAGCCGGAGGATTTCGCCGACTGGGTGCAGGACACGTTCCCGGTGCCCGTCACCAAGGAGGAGCTCGCGCCGTTCGCCGGCAGCCCGGAGGAGGCCGCGAAGTTCGTCTACCAGCGCGTCGAGGACGCCTACGAGCTCAAGTGCTCGATGGAGAACGCCGAGGCGCTGCCGCGCGTGGAGCGCTACGTCGTGCTGCGCTCGATCGACCGCGAATGGCAGGACTACCTGCGCGCCATGGACGACCTGCGCGACGCCGTGCGCCTGCGCGCCTACGGCCAGCGCGACCCGCTCGTCGAGTACAAGCGCGAGGCCTACGGGCTCTTCGAGCGGCTCATGGCGTCGATCAAGACGCGCGTCGCCACGACGCTCTTCCGCGTGTCGACCTCGCTGGAGAGCATGCAGAACTTCATGGCGCAGGTGCGCCGCCCGCGCCGCGTGCAGCTCACGAGCGCGGACCCGAACGCCTCGGCGCTCGCGCCCTCCGCGCCGCAGTCGCGCCCGGCGCCGGCGCCC
>JAFPUX010000060.1 GCA_017413145.1 Kiritimatiellia bacterium
CGCGAAGGGCTCGCGCGGCTCCTCGTCGGACGCCACCGCGCGCACGCGCCGCGGGTCGGCGCCGAGGCGGCGCAGCTTCTTGCGCATCGCCTTGGCGAGCGGGTCGCGGTTCGTCTCCGACAGGCGCGCGACGCGGAAGCGCGACGCGTCGAGCTTGTTGCCGCCGCCCATCGCGGTGAAGAGCGGCACGCCCGCTTCGCGCGCGAGGCGGACGAGCAGCAGCTTGGAGGACACGAGGTCGATCGCGTCGACCACGGCGTCGTAGTCCGCGAGCGGGAACCGTCCGGCTGTGTCCGCGTCGTAGCGCAGGACGAACGCCCGGACGCGCGCGGCGGGGTTGATGTCGAGGAGGCGCTCGCGTTCGACTTCGGCCTTCGGGCGGCCGAGCGTGGAGACGAGCGCGCCGAGCTGGCGGTTGAGGTTGGACGCGACGAACACGTCCGAGTCGACGAGGTCGAGCGCGCCGACGCCCGCGCGGGCGAGCGCCTCGGCGCACCACGAACCGACGCCGCCGAGGCCGAGCACGAGCACGCGCGCGGCCTCGAGCCGCGCGAACGCCGCCGGCCCGAGCAGCCGGACGGTCCGTTCCGACGCGGCGGGGTCCATGGGGGAGGGCGGGGGAGCGCGGCGCGCTAGACGCCGAGGTTCTCGTCGTCCGCCTCGGGCGCCTCGCCCTTCTCCTCCTTGTCGGCGGCGGCGTTGGCGGCGGCCGCCGCGGCGTCGATCTCGGCCTTCGTCGGCTTGCGGCGGCGCCAGAACGCGAGATGCGAGAAGAACGCCCCGATCGCCTTGCGCAGGCGGCGCCCGACGCTCGGATGGCGCAGCTTCTCCAGCTTCTTGTAGCCCGCGAGGATCTCCTCGGGCGTGAAGTCCTTGCGGTAGACGTTCTCCTCCAGCTCCATCTCGAGGCGGCGGACCTCGTCCGCCGCCTGGACGACCTCGACTTCGACGCTCTGCCAGCCGAGCTCCTGCGCCGCGGTGAGACGGCGGAAGCCGGCGATCAGCTCGTAGGTCGGCGTGACGAGGATCGGGTTGAGCTGGCCGACGCGCTTGAGGCTCGCCATGAGGGACTCGAGGTTGCCGGGGTCCTGGCGGACGCGCTCGGGGACGGTGATGCTGTCGACGGGGATTTGCATGGGTGGGCCTTTCGGTGGTTGAAAGTTGAAAGTTGAAAGTTCGAAGCGGTAGTGCCGGTATTCCCGATATTGCCGGTATTGGTCGATCGTCGTCCGGGTCAGACGGGACTGTCGCGGACGATTTCGTTGCGCTCGCCGTCGAAGACGACGATGCGCGGCTTGTGGGCGGCCTCTTCCTCGGGCGAGAGGGCGCAGAAGGTGAAGACGATGACGCGGTCGCCGGGCTTGCCCTTGCGCGCCGTGGCGCCGTTGAGGCAGCAGACGCGCGAGCCGCGCGCGCCCGCGATGGCGTAGGTTTCGAATCGCTCTCCGTTCTCGAGGTCGGCGACGAGGATCTTCTCGAAAGGGCGGATGCCGGCGGCGTCCAGGAAGTCCGGGTCGAGGGTCATGCTGCCCATGTAGTCGAGCCGGGCGTCGGTGACCCGGAGGTGGTGGAGCTTGGATTTGAGGAAGAAGGAAAGCATGTCGCGCCTTTCGGTTTGCAAGGTTATCCGTTTTCGCTTCCGAATTCAAGCCTTTTCCGCGGCCTTCGCGGATTCGCGGGGCGGACGGGGTTTCCCCCCGCGTGGTTTTCTGCTACAATGGCCGGCATGGACCCCGCCACGCCCCCCGTTCCCTTTCCCGCCGGGCTCCCGAAGCTCGGCTTCGGCCTGATGCGCCTGCCGCGCGAGGACGGCGCGATCGACCTGCCGCAGACCTGCGCCATGGTCGACCGCTTCCTCGGCGCCGGCTGCGTCTACTTCGACACGGCGTTCGTCTACGACGGCAGCGAAGACGCCGCGCGCAAGGCGCTCGTGGAGCGCCATCCGCGCGATTCGTTCCTCCTCGCGACCAAGCTCGCCGCCTGGGCCGGCTGCAAGACGCGCGAAGACGCGGTTTCGCAGTTCGAGACGTCGCTCGCCCGCACCGGCGCGGGGCATTTCGACTTCTACCTCTTCCACAACCTCGGCCCCGGCCGCACGGAGGCGTTCGACCGCTTCGGCCTCTGGGACTGGGCGCTGGAGCGCCGCGCCGAGGGGCGCATCCGGCACTTCGGCTTCTCGTTCCACTCGACGCCCGACGAGCTCGACCGCCTCCTGCGCGCGCATCCCGAGGTCGAGTTCGTGCAGCTGCAAATCAACTACGCGGACTGGGACGACCCGGTCGTCCGCTCGCGCGAGAACCTCGAGGTCGCGCGCCGCCACGGAAAGCCCGTCGTCGTGATGGAGCCCGTGAAGGGCGGCCTGCTCGCCAACCCGCCGGACTCCGTCGCCGCGGTCCTGCGCCGCGCCGCCCCGGACGCGTCGCTGCCGTCGTGGGCGCTGCGTTTCGCGGCGGGGCTTCCCGGCGTGTTCACGGTCCTGTCCGGCATGAGTTCGCTCGAACAGATGGACGACAACCTCGCGCACCTCGCGCCGGGGCGCCACCGCCCGTTCGGCGACGCGGAGCTCGCGGTCCTCGCCGAGGCGCGCGCCGCGCTCGCGGCCGTGCCGACCGTCCCGTGCACCTCGTGCGGCTACTGCGAGAAAGTCTGCCCGGCGGGCATCGGCATCCGGGGTTCGATCGCGGCGCTGAACCAACTTACGCTCTACCGCAACGAAACCCGCGCCCGCAACTACGAGCAGTGGCAGGTCGTCAAGGCCGGGAAGAAGCGCGCCGCGGACTGCCTCCGCTGCGGCGCCTGCGAGAAAGCCTGTCCCCAGCGCATCGCCATCCGCGACGCGTTGGCGAAGACCGCCGCCGCCTTCGCGTAGCGCCCCCGCGGGCGTCCGCTCCCGCGGCGTCGGCCCGGCCGCGCCTTGCGGTCGCGGGACCTTCGGCGCCCGGAGAAACCGGTCCGTCCGGTTTCATGGCGTGTCCGGGTGTTGGGGCGTCCTGCGGTCCCGCGCGATGGCGACGTACAGCGAAATCTGGCCGAAGAGTTCGCAGACGGTTCCCGGGATGGAGCCGGAGGCCACGTCGTAGGCGAGCCAGAGCAGGCTGACGAGAACGAGCAGCCACCGGGCGAAACGGACGCGGGGCGTCCAGAGCGCGTAGCAGCCGAGGCACTGCGCCGAGCCCGACAGGAACAGGCGCGGACCTTCGCCCTGGGCCAGTCCCGACCACGCGGCCGCGCCGACGCAGAGCGCGCCGAAGAGCCACGGCCAGAACGGACGCGACGCCCACGCGCGCTGCCCGCGCTGCGAGTAGACGCTCCCGCGGACGGAGCCGAGCAGGTTCATGAGCCCGCCCGCCCACGCGCCGAGCAGGAACATGTGCGCGGCCCAGAAGAAACTGCCGATCGCCTGCCGCAGCGCGATGCCGCGCGTCGTCCGGGCCTGGTAGCTCAGGACCGTCATGACGAGCGCGGCGAGCCCGACGCCCTGCGCGACGGGATGTTCGACCGCGAGCCGGACGAGTTCGTTCATGCCGCCGATTCTAGCAGAACGATCCGGAAGTTGGAAGCCGCCCGCGCCGGCGGGCGCGAGCGCCCCGCCGCGCGGGCCGGATTTCCCGTTTCGGCGCCCCGCCTCCATCGGTGTTTCCGCGAATCTTCACAAATTCGTCATCGACTTGTTTTTGCTCCGCTTTTCTGCGATACTTGTTGGCATGAACCGAAATGCTCCATCCAACTCCTTCTCCGCAACGCGGAGCGTCTGCTGCCCGGAACTCGTTCCAGACAAAAAAAGAGAGGCAACCGCGAAGTCGCCTCTCTTAAACAACGCTTTTTAACACGGTGTAGCCGCCTGGCGACTAGGGACGCGGTCTGCGTTATCTAACTTTGTCATAGACCGCCGCAAATTCTAAACAAGGAATAAACGAAATGTCAACCGAAAATTCAAAGAAGAAAGAAACGCTGGGCATCCACCTGGATGTCGGTCACGCATCCGTCGGTTGGGCGGTGACGGCCCTTCGCCCGGAGGCGGAAGCTTTCCTCGAGATACTCGGGACGGGCGTTGTCCTGTTCCCTGCGGACGACTGCCTCGCCTTCCAGCGCCGTGCGTTCCGGCGACAGCGCCGCCACATCCGAGCGACGCGGCAGCGGATCGCCCGGATGAAGGCGCTTCTTCTTGCAAAGGGCGTCCTGTCGGAGAAGGAACTCGACGCGAACACGACGGCCTCCCCGTGGAAGCTGGCGGCCGCCGCCTTGCGGGGTCGGCGGCTCTCGTGGATCGAACTGTGGAGCGTGCTCCGGTGGTACGCCCACAACCGCGGCTACGACGGAAACGTCCTTTCGTGCCTTCGCAGCGGTCGGGGCGTCGATCTCGACGACATCAAGAAGAACGAAGCCGCCCGCGCCGCCATGGAGCAGTACGGGACGTCGACGATGGCCGAAACGATGTGCGCGTTCTTCGACATCGACCCGTCGCAGGGGAAATCGTCTTCGGGGAAGCGCTTCAAGGGGCTCAACCTCTCGTTCGACCGGAAGGTCGTCGAGTCGGAAGCTACCCGCATCCTGGAAGCGCACGTCGGCGCGCTTCCCGGCCTCGACAGGGATCTCGTCCACCTTCTCGTTGCCAGCCCCGTCACGGAACCTGCATGTCTCCGAGGGCGGTCCGGCCTTCCGTTCCGCGTACCCGCCCGGTTCTGGGGCGGCGTCCTCTTCGGGCAGCTCGCGCCGCGGTTCGACAACCGCCTCATCGGGCATTGCCCGGTTTCCGGCCGGAAGCTTCCGTTGAAGGCGACGCCCGAGTTCCTTCTTTACCGCTGGGCGATGATGCTCGCGAACACCCGCGTGGGCGAAGACAACCGTCCTTTGACCGCCGATGAACGGAAGGCCCTGACGAAGCTCGTCGAAACCGTCGGCGGATTCACCAAGAGGGACTACAAGAAGGCGGTCGCCGAAACGACGGGAGAGAAGGCCGGCAACATCGACGCGCTCCTTCTCGCGCCGGACGCCGACAAGTCCCTTGTCTGCTATCCGGGATTGTACGCGCTCCACAAGAACGGTCTCGACGCATGGCTCGACCCCGCGGATGCCCGGAGAGTCTCCCACCGCCTTTTCCGCGGAAAGACCTTCCGCGTCCGCGACGTTGTCGCGAAGGTTCCCGAAAGCCGCCGATCCGACTTCGGGGAATGGTTCCGGACCGCCGCCGCCAAAGGAAGGGGGAAACGAAAGACGGACGAGGAGCGGCTGGAGGCACAAATCGCCGCCGAGCTGCCGTCGGGCCGAGCTCCGTATGCCCGCGAGGTGCTCGTCAAGGCCGCGGAGCAGGCCCTTTCGGGCGTCGATCCGCGCGAGATGGGAGGCATCCTCTACCGCGACGCGACGAAGGCGGACGCCATTTCCGAGGAACAGATCGACCGGGAGACCAATAACCACCTCGTCCGGCATCGCGTCAAGATCCTTCTCCGGCTCCTGAAGGACATCGTCCACGACTATGCCGAGAACAATCCCGCTCGCGTGGCGCAGGTCACGATCGAGATGGCGCGCGATCTCAAGGACCTGTCCGGAAAGACCAACAAGGAAATCGAAAGCGAGATGGCGCTCCGGACAGCGCAGCACAACCGTGTCGCAAAGCAATTGGCGGAGCATCTCGGATGCGATGTTTCCAAGATTTCGGCCGGATTGATCCGCAAGGCCCGCGTCGCCGACGACCTCGGTTTCACGTGCCCTTACACGGGAGCGGTTTACGACTTGCAGGACGTCGTCTCGAAACACGTCGATCTCGACCACATCCTCCCCCGTTCGCAACGGACCACGGATTCGCTTGATTCGATGGCCCTCACCTTCACGGAAGTGAACCGGATGAAAGGGGCTCGGTCCGGGCTGGAATTCGTCCGGGAGTGCGGCGGCCGCCGCGTGCCGGGTCGCGAGAATCTCGTCGTGCTCACGGAAGCCGAGTACCGGGAACGGATCGAGAACCTCCGTCCCGCGCGGCCGTCCTCGTTCCCGGACGACGTTCGTCGCCGCGAACGCCGGAAGGAGAACCTGCTCCGTCTCCGTGCCACGGATGCCGCGATGACCGAAGGCATGCTGACGCGGACATCGTTCATCACGACCCTCGCCGCAAAGGCGATCCGCGGCTATTTCGCCGATTGCGGTCGGATGCCGCGCATCGTTTCCGTTCCCGGACGCGTCACGGCGTTCTTCCGCATGGAGTGGAAGTTGCTCGGGCTTCTCGCCCGGACCGATCCGCGCATCCTCGACGAAAACGGCGATCTCCGCCTCAAGTCGGAAATCCGCGACATCACGCACATGCACCACGCGGTCGACGCGATCACGCTCGGGCTCGCCGCCACGCTCCTTCCCGCCGACGGATCGTTCTGGGCGACCGTCTGCAAGCGCCGCGTCTCCGCGGAGGAGGAAACGGCGCTTCGCCGGCTTGGCGTATTCCGCTTCTCCGCAAACCACGAACCGCACCTCGTCGATCTTCCCCGTTTCCTCGCCGACTCCATTTCCGCGAAGCTCGGCGAAAAGCGTGTCGTGGTCCACCAACCGCGGGAAAGGCGAGGGCTTCTTCTTGAGCAGAAGGCATGGGGTATCGCCAAGGAAGAAGGGGACAAGATTGTCATTCGTCAGCGAGCATGGGACGAGAAAGGCAATCGGATTCCCCCGAAGACGCAGACGGTCCAGAGGAGTGCTGTGTTCGGACTGGATCCCGAGTGTGGTAATGGCAAGCTGAAAGCCATCAAGGGCGTTTTGATCCGCAATGGCAATTATGGCGTTGCGCTATCACCGACGCCCGTCGTTATCCCGGTCTTCAAGGTTTGGAAGACGCTCGGCGAAATGAAAGGCAGAGACGGAATTCCGTCCGTCGTCCGGAACGGAAACTTAATTTCCGTTCCCCGGGGGACGTATCAAGGCGTCTGGCGCGTCAAATCCGTCAAAAACAACCAATCCGGCATTGCGTTGGATCTCGTTGCCCCGTTCGCGATCAAAGTCGTCAACAAGAGTCCGTGCTCGCGCATCAACGCGAAACTTGCGACGATGATCCGCGACGGAATGAGAGTTCTCGAGCCCCGTTACACCGGAATCAGCCTGTGTCCTACCACTTCGTCGACATCTCAGAGTCCGGCGCCGTCGTCTCCGTAAAGGACCGGCAGCTCGTTTGCAAAACGAAGGACGGCACGAGCCGCTCCATCCCGTTGGAAGACGCCGGCGCCGTGCTCGTGACGGCGTTTTCCGCTCTTCTCCACAACAGTTTCCTCGTCGAGGCGGCGAAATCGAAAACCGCGGTCGTCTTCTGCGAACGTTTCCGGCCCGTTTCGATTCTTCTTCCGGTTTCCCGCGGGGCGGACACGTTGTTGACCCGCGCCCAGATTTCATCGTCGACGCGACTGCGCGAGGCCGTTTGGCGGAAGACCGTCGACGCCAAGCTCGCGAACCAGTTTTCCCTGTTGACCGAGTTGTCGGCCGAAGAAAAGCTGCTGGAGGAGTTTCGGTGCTGTGCCCGACGGATAGATCCGGGGAGGGAGGGCAATTGCGCCCGGATCTATTGGAACGGAATAGCCGTCCGGCTTGGACGCGAAGGCTTTCGGCGTGGACGGGAAGGCGACGGGTTGAACGCACTTCTCAATTACGGTTACGGCGTGCTCCTCACACGCATCCTGCAAAGACTGCTCGCCACCGGGCTCGATCCAATGTACGGCGTGGGACATGCCGTCCGGGAAAGGGCTGCTCCGCTGGCGTACGATCTGATGGAACCGTTCCGTCCCGCATTCGACCGGGCCGTCGTTCAATGGGGCGAGATCTGTCTTGCGGAAGGACGTCCGCTTGACGTGAATGCGGACTTCAAACGGGCGGTCTTGGGCGTCCTGCAAAGTCGTCACCCTATGGAAAAAGGGCCGACCGTTTCCGTGGATGTCGCGATTGAGCGAACGATCGCAAGCCTGAAGTCCGCATTCCTGTCGGGAAAACCGACGGCATACAAACCATGGACACGCAGAAGTTCAAGATGGGATGGTTGATGGTCTGCTTCGACCTGCCGGTGCTCACGAAGTCCCAGCGGAAGACGGCAACGAAGTTCCGGAAATGGCTTCTCGACGATGGCTACCAGATGATCCAGTGGAGCGTCTATGCGCGTCCATGCGTCACGTTCGCCCGTCAGGAGACGCATCTTCGTCGCTTGGAAGCAGTTGTTCCGGACGAAGGTTCCATCCGTGCCCTTTTCGTTACGCGGGCTCAGTGGGAACGCGCGTATTCCATCAAAGGAGCGCCGGCCAAGGATCATCCTCCCGAAAAGATGCCCGAACAAATCCTTCTTTGGTAGAACGGAGTTTGAACTCAAAAAGGGGTCTACGGCAAAGCGGGAAGGTCATCGACAAGGTGCACGACAACGTTTGGCCAATCTCAAAAAGTGGTCTATGGCAAAGCCAGGAGGTCGCGCCGTGAGTACCGAGCTAGTGTGGCTGAACTCAAAAAGTGGTCTATGGCAAAGCGTCGCATATTCGTTCTCGAGAACCGAGGAAGTTTGGCTGAACTCAAAAAGTGGTCTATGGCAAAGCCCGCCGAGTACACGCGAGCCTGCCGGCTCTGTTTGGCTGAACTCAAAAAGTGGTCTATGGCAAAGCGACGGTTCCGGAAAGCGCAAGCGCGGCGGAGTTTGGCTGAACTCAAAAAGTGGTCTATGGCAAAGCGCCGCGCGCATGGACCTCGTGATGAGCTGGGGTTGGCTGAACTCAAAAAGTGGTCTATGGCAAAGCTACGCCGTCTGGAAGGGCAAGGATGGCGCGGTTGGCTGAACTCAAAAAGTGGTCTATGGCAAAGCGCCGCATAGACGCGCTAGAGAACGCCGTGCGGTTGGCTGAACTCAAAAAGTGGTCTATGGCAAAGCGCGCCGCGACGAATGGCCTTGACGAGAAGCGGTTGGCTGAACTCAAAAAGTGGTCTATGGCAAAGCCTCGAAGGGCCGACCGAATTCTTCAAGCGGGTTGGCTGAACTCAAAAAGTGGTCTATGGCAAAGCGCGACCGCGTTGCCGAGCGACGGCGCGGAGGTTGGCTGAACTCAAAAAGTGGTCTATGGCAAAGCATCATCCAGCGCGAGAGCGACGAGAACCTGGTTGGCTGAACTCA
>JAFPUX010000475.1 GCA_017413145.1 Kiritimatiellia bacterium
AGTCCGCGGAGGACGTGGAGAAGGAATCCCACGCGGAGTCCGCGGAGGGCGCGGAGAAGGAATCTGACGCGGAGTCCGCGGAGGGCGCGGAGAAGGAATCCCACGCGGAGTCCGCGGAGGACGGGGAGAAGACATTCCACGCGGAGTCCGCGGCGGGCGCGGCCGAGTTCCATGCGACCGACGAGCAACAGCACCGAACCGTCGGGGCGGCGCAGCGCGGCGACGGGGTCCGGCGCGTCGAAGCCCGTCGCGTAGAGCAGGTCGGGTTCGTTCGCCGTCGCGCCGACGAGGACGAAAGGAAGACGGGGTGTCACTCCGCGCCCTCCGCGGACTCCGCGTGGGATTTCTTCTCCACGTCCTCCGCGGACTCCGCGTGAGATTCCTTCTCCGTGCCCTCCGCGGACTCCGCGTGGGATTTCTTCTCCGTGCCCTCCGCGGACTCCGCGTTAGATTCCTTCTCCGCGCCCTCCGCGGACTCCGCGTGGAATTTCTTCTCCACGTCCTCCGCGGACTCCGCGTGGGATTCCTTCTCCGCGCCCTCCGCGGACTCCGCGTCAGATTCCTTCTCCGCGCCCTCCGCGGACTCCGCGTGGGATTCCTTCTCCACGTCCTCCGCGGACTCCGCGTGGGATTCCTTCTCCGTGCCCTCCGCGGACTCCGCGTGAGACTCTTCGCCCTCCGGACTCCGCGTGTCGAGACGGTCGCCGAAGAACCAGAGCCACTGCCACGCGCTTTCGCCGGCGCGGCCGGAGCGGCCGATCAGGCCCCAGAGGATCGACCAGTGCCAGACGTCCTTCTCCTCCTTCGAGTCGTAGAACGGCCAGATGCGCGTGGCGGAGTACTCGTCGCCGTAGCCGCGCCGGATCGCGCCCCAGAGCGCCTCGTGGTCGACGCGGCGCGGATGGGCCGTCTCGCCGCGGGTGTAGAGCGTGAACATGCCGAGCAGGTTGCGCTCGAGCTGGCCGGCGCGCTTGCGGAAGGTCAGGTCCGGGATCCGGACGAAGCGGTTCTCCTCGTCGTAGCGGCGCGACCAGAGCGGCCAGATGCGCTGGTAGTCCTCTTCGAGCGCGGCGGGCAGGCCGTTCGTCGCGGCGGCTTCGAGGCGCGAGTGGTGCCAGACCGGGAACAGGGTGTTTTCCGAAAGCGTGCGGCGTCCCATCCGGATGTCGAGTTCGTGCCAGAAGGGCCAGAGGACGGTCAGCGAGTCGATCTTGCCGTCGGTGCTCCAGCGGTGCATCCAGAACGGGAAGAACCAGCGGCGGTGAGAATCCTTGTCGTCGTTGATCATCACGAGCGGCCACGGGAAGTTCATCTTGCGGTACTCGGGCGTCTTGCCTCGGCCCTTCGCGAAGTGGAAGAGCGGCGGCAGCGCGAGCCACGCCTCCTCGTTCGCGCGGTCGACGTGCCCGAGCAGCGGCCAGAGCATCCATTCGGTGCCGGGATTCACGTCGTAGTACTCGGACTCGGTCCAGATCGGCCACATCACGAAGCGGGAGTACTGCTTGCCCTCCACGCGCGTGCGGCCCCAGAACGGGATGATGCGCCAGGCGTCGCGCCCCGGCCCCGTCTGGTGCTGGATGAACGGCCAGAGCACGCTCCACGTGTGGTTTCCGTTGCGGTCCCACGTGACCCAGAGCGGGAACAGGGTGAATCCGATCTTCTCCCAGTACATCTCGCGGATCGAACCGTGGATCGGGAAGAGGGCGGCGTAGGGGTCGCCCTTCTTCGACGTTCCGCTGAACCAGAACGGGAAGAGCCACGTCCGGTCCTGCGGCGAGACGGCGTCCCCGACGTCCTTGTCCATCCCGAAGAAAACCAGGAAGCGCCACGAGACCTCGTCGCCGCGGCGGTTGCGCGACCAGACCGGCCAGAGGATTTCGTCGTGCGACACGGACGGGTCGGCGGAGACGATGTCCGTGTAGAGGAACGGGCGCCACGACGTGCGAACCGCGCCGTCCGCCGTCTCGACGCGCTCCCAGAACGGACCGGCCTGCTCGTAGCGCACGATGCGACGCTCCTCCGGCGAGCCGGACCAGAGCAGGTGCGCGTCGCGGACGCGCCCGGTGGTCGGGCTCGCGCATCCGCCGGCCAGAAGCGCGGCGGCGAGGAGGACGGCGGACGGCCGGAACGGAAACGGACGGAACATGCGGGCCATTCTAGCACAACCCGCGCCCTGCGTCCACGCGTTTCGCTCGAGAGTCCGCTACGGTTCCTCCGGACCGCCCGGTTCCGGTTCGAAATCCTCTCCGTTGTCCACCCAGGGCACCTCGATGGTGGCCCTGAAGAACTTGGCCGTGACGCCGCTGTTCAAGGTGGCGGTTGCGGTCTGCGTGACGGTGCCTTCGGTCGGGTCGGTCGCGAAGGTCGGGTCGGTCGCGCCGAAGTCGACGTTCTCGTCCGAGACCGGGCTTCTCATGAAGCCGGCGGCGAGATCGTTCGCGCCGTAGAAGTAGAGCGCGCCGTTGATGGCGCCCAGCGGCGCCGTGCGGACGTACTGCACCGTGAGGGAGACCTCGTCTCCGACCGCGATGTCGGTGAAGCGGAGCGCGGCGCCCGCGCCCGGCACCCGGAAGTCGTAGTTGTTGATGAAGGCCGCATAGAACTCCTCCGTGCCGGCGGAGTCGTTGCCGAGGGCATTGATGTCGTCCTGCTCGAAGCCGTTGTCCTCGAGCCAGGCGATGACGGCCTCGTCCACGATCTCGTTGCCTTCCGGATCGTAGAAGACCTTGGCGATCCTGACCGCGGTCGCCGAGACGTCGATGTCGAAGTCCGGCATAGTGTAGACGAAGGACGCGACGTTCGTGGTCAGGAGGACGGAGGAGTCCTCGTGCATCGTGATCGTGACGGACGGCTCGTATCCTTCGGCGACGCCGGAGACTCCGATGGCGAGGTCCGTTCCCGGCGCGACGCGGTCTCCGGCGGCGATGCCCGTGACCGTCAGGCCGTCGGCCGCCGCCACGGTGACGACGGTCGGCTTCGGGAGCACCGTGTAGGTGTTGTGGCTCAGGCCGCCGCTCCTGCCCGTGCCCGTTTTCACGTAATAGTCGTCGTCGTCCGTCCCGATCGCGCCGCCGACGGCGCTCCCGATCCAGAGCCAGAGCGTCGTGGCGGGGTCGCCCTCGTTCGCCGGCGCGCGGAGCGTCACGGGGGACAGGACGTCGATGTGCCCGTTCGCGTTGGCGGTGGTCGTGAACACGGCCGTCGCGCCCGGGGCGACCTCGATGCCGCCGGAGAAGGTCGCGACCGCCTTGGTGATGCTCTTGACCGTCACGCCGCCGGCGACGGCGGCGACCGTCGTCCTGCCGGTCATGGTGAACGAGCCGGCGTGGCCGCTGTTGTCCGCGTTGCCCTTGAACGTGACGTCGCCCAGGATCGAGAGGCCGGTTCCGACCGTCAGCGCGCCGGAGGTGTTGGCGTTGAAGAGGGAGATGTTCGCGACGCCGAGGGTTCCCGTGCCGGAGGCCGCCTTGCCGTCGTCGCCCCAGAAGATCAGATGGATGGAGCCGGTGTATTCGCCCTGGTCGGCGGCGGGGACGAGCGTGACGGCGGCGTCGATCGCCATCGCCTTGCAGTGGTCGGTGTCGCGGTAGATGCCGACCTCGCAGTCGTTCGTGAACGTGACGACCGTCGCGCGCGTCGGAACGAGGCCGATGTCCCAGTTGGACGGCGTGTCCCAGTCGCCGCTCGCGCCGCCGACCCAGACGGCGCTGGCGAGGCTGGTGAAGCTCGCCGCAAGTTCCAGGTCGGCCGTGACCGGAGCCGAGAAGTCGTAGGCGGAGCCTTCGAGCGTCCAGCCCGCGAACACATGGTCGTCCTTGGCCGGATCGACCGGCTGCGCGACGGGTTCGCCGTCGGCGACGACGATGTTCGTGTACGAGGCGCCGTCCACCGTGAAGGCGACCGTGCGCGCGGTCCGGACCGTGAACATGCCGTCGTTGTCGGGGATGGTCGTCGGGACGAGGCCCGTGCCGGCGAACCCGGCCGGAACCGGGGCGTCGAACCGGCCGCCGTTGACGACGATCGTGCCGCCTTCGCCTTCCTCGGCCAGCAGGGCTCCGTCGAAGGTCCCGCCCTGCACGGTCACGTCGTTCAGGGCGTTGGACGCGACGATGATTCCGTATTCGCCGGCGAACGTGCCGCCCCGGACGAGGATCGAGCCGGTGCCGGGAGTCGCGCCGTTCGGATTGCCGAGCTGGATGCACGCCGCGATCCGCGAGTCCTCCTTTTCATAGGTGGAGCCCGCGCCCGTGATGGCCGTGTCGGCGACCGTGACGTTGGCGTTGTAGACCCCGATGCCCTCCTGGAAGACGCCGCCCTCGAAGCCCTTCGCCAGGTCGCCGGCGATCGTGCAGTTCGTGACGACGACCGTGCCGCCGTTGAGGTTGAACGCGGTTCGGTTGAAGTTCGTTACGGTCACGCTGTCGAGCGTCAGGGTTCCGGCGTAGGCGCCGCCCGTCCAGATCGGGTAGGTGCGTCCGGTGACGGGAACGGCGCCGCCGAAGTTGGCCAGCTTGATGTTCTTGATCGTGATGTCGCCGGACCCCGAGATGTAGATGTCGTGGTCTCCGCTCCCGCCCGTGTAGTCGTTCAGGCCGTAGAGCGTGTGGCCGTCGCCGTCGATCGTGATCGCCTTGCTGATGCCGATCTCGGGGTTTTGCATCGTGAAGGACACGTTGTCGTCCGCGAGGAGGAGCACCGTCTCGCCGTCCGAAGCGGCCGCGACGGCCGCCGCGAGCGTCGCGTAGACGGCGTTCGTCGTGCAGGCGCCGGTCTCGGCGTCCGCGACGGAGATTACGGCGGCTATGATGACGGGCGAGGGCTCCCAGTCCGCGTCGGTCTTGGCCTCGGCGCCGAACGTCTTCGAGACGAACCAGCGGCCCGTCTGGTCGCAGGCGGAATCCCACCAGCCGGCGTCGACGAAGACGTCCTGCGCGAGCGCGCCCGCCGGGTCGTAGACGCGCAGGCCGACCTTGCTGTTCGTGAGCTTGCCGCCGCCGAAGAAGGCCGCCTGGTCGAGCTTTAGCGTGCCGCCGGCCGGAAGGACGAGCCCCTCGAAGGCGTCCGTAATCGCGAGCGAGGGGTCGGCCTCGCTCTTCTTCTTCGCGTTCCACGCGACGAGCCTCATGTCCGAGAGGTCGACCGCGACGGAGGCGGAGAGGTTCGTCAGCACGATGAACTCGCCCGTGTCGCCGTCCCCGAGCGTGGCGGTGTAGAGCGCCGCGACGCGCACGAGGTTCGTCATCGCCGTGGCGGTCGGCCGCCACTGGACGCGCCCGGTGGCGTTCGTGCCGAAGTCCTTCGCCACGAACCACGCGCCGGTGTTGTCGCAGGAGGCGTTCCACCAGTCGGAGTCGACGAAGACGTCCTGCACGAGATTCCCGGCGGCGTCGTAGATGCGTAGCCCGACCTGGCTGTTGGTGAGCTTGCCGCCGCCGAACCAGGTCGCCTGGTCGAGAGTGACGGACTCGCCAGGGCCGAGGACGAGGTTGCCGAAGTCGATCGTGAGCGAGGGGCTCGCCTCGGTCTTCTTCTTCGCGTTCCACGCGACGAGCCGCGCGCCGGCGAGGCTGATCGACGCATCGTCGAGGATGTTCGTGAGGACGATGAACTCGCCCGTGTCGCCGCCGTCCGTCGTGGAGGTGTAGACCGCGGCGACGCGCAGCGCGTTCGTGAGGTCGGCGTATTCGGCCGAGACGGCCGAGAGAGGCACCTCTTCGAGCGCGGATACGTCGGTCCCGCTAACGGCGCGGGCGCGGAGCGTGACCGCGCCGAAGAGCGCGATGCCGGCCTCGGGGTCGTAGGCGATCGCCGTCGCGCCGGCGGTGCCGTCCGCCGCGACCGGGTCGGTGCCGTCCACGGTGTAGTAGAGGTTCGTCCCCGTGCCGGAGCCGGTGAGCCACACCTTCTCGCCCGCGGGGATGACGTCGCCCGCGAAGTGGGGTTCGCCGAGGGCGTCCACAGCGAGCGGCGCCTCGACGCCGGGATACCAGCCGCGCGCCTTGTATTGCGAGACGAAGTAGGGCATGCGGACCGCGAGGAAGCCGTTGGTGCAGGTCTTGCAGGCGTTCAGCCACGCGGTGCGGGAGCCGACGCTGCCGGTGCCGTTCGGGCCGGCGCCCCAGCGCGCGGCCTCGCAGACGATGGCGTCGTCGATCTCGGCCATGCGCGCTGCGAAGCGCTCGATGTTCTTCTCGGTCGTCATCGCGCCGTCGGGGCGGAGGAAGAACCTGTAGAGCTGGTCGGCGCACGCGCGGCGGTAGTCGGCGTTCTTCTCCAGCTCCCAGTGCAGCTTCACGGGGCTGAAGCCGTCGAGCGTGTTCCAGTAGGCGTCGTATTTGTTGAACGAGTCCACGGTGTCGGGGTCGCCCGAGCCCCAGCCGGTCGGGTCGGCCGTGTAGCCGACGTTGCCGCGCTTGCCGAACGACATCTCGCCGTCGTGGCGCAGGAAGAAGAACCCGCCCACGCTCGTCGGACCGTCCGTGCGGTCGTCGAGGCAATACATGTTGTTGAGGTGCTTGCTCTGCGGCGTCACCGGGCCGTCGCCGTCCACCACGTAGTGCGTGAGCAGCGCGTAGGCCATGAGGTTCGTTGGGTTGAGCAGGACCGGATACGCGGGGTTGCGGGTGCCGTCGGGGTTGCAGCCGAGGATGCGGGCGTAGTTGGAGGCGTGCGCGCCCTCGAAGCCCTCGGCCGTGGCGATCTCCCAGAGGTTGCTCCAGCCGTCCATCGTGCCCTCGTCGGCCTCGAGCTGGTAGCCGCCGTTGGCGGAGGTCGTCTTGATGACGTCCCAGTCGAGCGAGTCGCCGCCGGCGTAGGACTCGGCGAAGTGCTCCTCGCCGCGCTCCTGCGTCTGGTAGAGGCCCCAGTACTGGCCGTTGATGAAGACGTTGTAGTAGCGGCTGCGGGTGTGGAACTGCCCCATGTCGCCCTGTGCGTCGCGCGAGAAGACCTCGTGGATGAAGGTGTCCGCGGAGTTGCCCTCGTTCGCCCAGGAGAAGTTCTGCGAGCAGCGGAAGTCGATCTTGTCGAACGACGTCGCGGCGGTGTCGTCGCCCGGGAACATCGGGAAGGCGAGCGAGCTCATCCCGTAGGAGCTGCGGAAGAACAGGCGGAACGAGTGCTTCGGGTAGGAGGGCTTGCGGCTGTTCGAGCCGCGGATGCGCAGGCCGGCGGGGACGGAGAAGCCGTCCGCCGGGTCGAGCGGGTTGATCTGCTCGAACATCATCAGGCGCTCCCATTCCTGGCCGCGGCCGGCGGGGTTGGCGTAGATGCCCGTGTCGGCGTCGAAAAGGAACGCCGGGTCGATGACGAACGACACCGTCGCGATGGAGTTCGTGAAGCCGCGCAGCAGGCGGTCGCGGTCGGAGCCGGTGACGACGCTCTGGCGCATGCCGTAGAGCATCTTGTGGCTCTTCACGGCGCCGCTGTCCGGGAAGCCGACGGCGTTCGTCGGCGCGGTCGTGGACTGCTCCTGCGCGAGGATGTCGTCGAGGAAGAGGTAGGTCGCGGAGGAATCGGCCTGCAGGACCGAACCGATATCCGGCACGGCCGCGCGGATGACGGTCGTCTTCGAGATCGGGATCGCGTTCGTGTAGAGGATCGAGGCCGTCGTGGGCGACGAGCCGTCGAGCGTGTAGTAGATCGCCGCGTTCGGGTCGGCCGCGCAGGAAAGCGCGAGCTCGAACGCCCCGGTCTTGTAGCCGTGCGGCTCGGAGAACGCCACCGCGGGCGTGAGGTCGCCCCAGCCCTCCGTGACGTTGGCGGCGCCGGGCGTCGCGGTCTTCATGTAGACGTAGGGGCCCTCGCCGGCGTGCGGGCCGTAGGAGACGGTCCCCGGGCCGTAGCTGTAGCCCTTGATCTGCTGCGGGAACACGATCGAGTCCGCGATGGTGCCGTCCGGCTTCGCGAGGACCGCCGCCTCGCCGCTCGCCGAGAGGCCGATGTCCGCGTGGGCCTCGGTCGGCGCCCAGTTCGTATAGGCGTCGTCGAGCCAGAGGATCTTGTAGCCGTGCGCCGGGACGACGCACGAGCCGTAGATCGGGGACTTGGTGGGCTTGTTCACCTTGTCGGAGAAGAACCAGCCGCTCAGGTCGATGTCGACGTCCGCCGCGTTGTAGAGCTCGACCCAGTCCATCTCGACGCCGCCGTTCAGCGTGACGAGCGCGTTCGGGTCCTTCGCGGGGTCTGGGTTCGAGGCCATGATCTCGTTGATCGAGACGTAGAGCGCCGGGTCGATCGCCGTCGGGACCGACGCGGCGTCGAGCGTCGTGTCGTCGTAGGGCGTGACGCGCGCCGTCGCCGGGCCCGCGAGAACGTAGCCGGACTCCGCAGCGAAGGTCACGACGACCGCCGCGCCCGCGGGAACGAGGTAGGCGCCGGTCTCCGGGTCGGGCTCGACCGTGACGCCGTCCGCCGTCACGGAGACGAGCGAGACGTGCGCCGGCAGCTCGGGTAGCGCGAGCGCGACGTCGCCCGTCGCGAACGTCTCGCCGGCGAACGCCGAGAGAAGGCTCGCCGTGCGGCTGCGGACCGCCGCGTGCGACACCGAGGAGTCCGCGGCCGCGACCGGGAGCCACGTCTC
>JAFPUX010000476.1 GCA_017413145.1 Kiritimatiellia bacterium
CCGTCCGCCGCGCGCTCCGCGGTCGGCACGGGCAGCAGGAACGAACACGGGCCGAGCGCCTCCTCGGCCATCGCCGCGCCCGCGAGCACGTCCGGCAGGATGCGGCGCACTTCGTTGCGGCGGCTGCCGGCGAAGAGCGCGATGCGGCGCGCCCCGGGCGCCCACGGCAGCGGCGGCGCGTCCGCCTCCTCGCGCAGGGACGCGGCGACCGCGTCCACGAGCGGATGTCCCGCGAAGCGGACGTCGAGACCCGTCCCCGCGAACAGCGCCGGCTCGAACGGGAACAGCGCGATCAGGCGGTCGAGCGAAGCGGCGATCTTCGGGATGCGGCCCCGGTGCCACGCCCACACCTGCGGGCACACGTAGTGCACCGCGGGAATGCCGAGCTTCTTCGCTTCCGCGGCGAGGCGCAGGTTCATCCCCGGGTAGTCGACCGTGAGCAGCAGGTCCGGGCGGCGCTCCGCGAGCGCGGCCTTCATCGTCCGCAGCAGCCGCGAGAAGAAGCGCGCGCGCTTGAGAACTTCCCAGATTCCGATCACGCCCGTGCGCGACGCGTGTTCGAACAGTTCCGCGCCCTCCTCGCGCAGGCGGTCGCCGCCGAGGCCGAAGACTTCGAGGACGCGCGGGGCGGCGAGGCGGCGCAGTTCGCGGACGATCGCCGCGGCGTACATGTCGCCGGAGATTTCGCCGGCGGAAACCATGATGCGCAGCGGACGCGCGGCGTTGGTGGCGGGGTCGTCGTTCATGGAGCGGGTTCGAGCATGAGGTCGCGCCACGCGGCGAGCTCGGCGTCCGTCACGCCGCACGAGCGCGCGTAGGCCTCGCAGCGGTCGTTGACGGTTTCGCCGGGCAGCGTGGCGAGGTAGCGGAGGAACGGGTCGAGGCGGCTCTCGTGGCGGAAGCCGTAGTTCGGATTGGCGAAGCCGGTGCACTCCCAGTCGCGCAGCTTGTCGTCGTCCGACACGCCGAGCAGCCCCTGCAGCAGGAAGCAGAGGGTGCCCGTGCGGTCCTGCCCCTCGATGCAGTGCACGACCGCGGGCAGGTTGCCCTCGTCGACGAGCAACCGGAAGATCGTCGCGAACATCGCCTTCTCCTTGTCGCCCGCGACCCACTGGTAGAGGCTCCACGGACAGCGCACCCAGCGCACCTCCGGCCCGAGCGGCGAGCCCGTCATGCCGAAGACCTCGTTGTCCCAGCGCAGGTCGACGTCGGTCTTCACGCCGAGCCGCCGGATCATCACGTCGCGCGTCGCGTCCGTCACGCGCGTCGCGCCCGGCGTGTCGGGATTCTCCTTCGGCGTCGCGTTCTCGTTGAGGCCCGCCGAGCGGATCACGAGCCCCTGCCGGATGCGGCGGCCGCCGAGACCCCGCCACCCGCCGAAATCGCGCGCGTTCGGGATGCCGGGGATGTCCAGCAACCGAGGTGCAGAATCGGACGTTACGAGCCGGACGGCGGTTTCGCCGTCCGGCTCGGGCGCGTCGAACTCGAGCACGTAGGATTTTCCGACCATCAAGTTGGACAACTCGACGACGCCGTTTTCGGGAACCGTTCCACCGTCGACGGTCTTCCCCGTGTCGGCAAGGCGGAGTTTCCAATCACGCGGGCCGGCGCCGGCGAACGCCGGTGCCGGCCGGACCACGTTGCGGGGTTTGTCGCCGTAGGACTTCATTTCCTTGCGAAACTCCGGATCGGAGAAAAGTTTCCTGCGCTCCTCTCCCGAAAGGTCGAGGTAGTAGCGCTGCATCGTGGAAAGAAGCGGGGCGGGCGGAGCCTCGTTCGTCTCGCCGCGGTGCTCTTCCCAGTAGCAGCACCCCGCCGCCAGCGCGGCGGCGGCGAGCGCCCAGAGCAGCGCGCCGGCGACCCCGCGCACGAGCGAGCCCGGCCGTGGCACCGGTTTCGCCAAAGACGGTGTGTTCATGAAGCGGAGTCTAACACATCCTTCCGCGTCCGCGCAAGCGCACCGCGCGCCCGGTCGGCCGCGCGGGCTACGACGGCAGGAGCCGCGCGAAGAGGAGCAGCGACACGCCGTAGTAGATGAGCAGCGCCGAGATGTCGTCCATCACGGAGATGAACGGGCCGGAGGCGACGGCGGTGTCGATCTTGAGGCGGTCGAGGACGATCGGCACGACGGCGCCGAAGCCGGCGGCGAACGTCATCGCGCAGAAGAGCGCGACGCCCGCGGTCGCGGCGACGGCGAAGTGCGCGCACCACGGTCCGAGGCCGGCATTGGCGGCGACGGCGGCCGCGCCCTCGCGGCCGGACGGCGTCGCGTAGAGGATGGCGAGCGCGCTCGCGAAGATGCCGACGCCGCAGATCAGGCCCATCAGCGCGCCGGTGCGGAGCTCGTGCAGGAAGAGGCGGCCGAGCGAATGGCGGCGGCCGGAGCCGGACGCGATCTCGCGGATCATGAGGACGGAGCTCTGCAGGCCGGTGTTGCCGCCCATGCCCATCACGTTCGGGATGAACGCGGCGAGCACGATGACGAGTCCGAACACCTTGCCGAAGGAACTCATGATCGACGCGGTGACGACGCCGCCGAGCAACGTGATGAAGAGCCACGGCAGGCGGTACCAGCAGGAACGCCACGCGGAGACGTTGCCGAGTTCGTCGTCGGTCGTGCCGGCGAGGCTGAGGATGTCTTCCTCCGCCTCCTCCTTGATGATGTCCGTCGCGTCGTCGTGCGTGATGCGGCCGAGGAGGTACCCGCGGTCGTCGACGACCGGGATCACGGAGAGGTCGTACTTGGCCATCTGCTCGGCGACCTCCTCCTGGTTTTCGTCGGAGCGAACGGACATGATCCCCGGGTCCATGATGTCGCCGAGCTTCGCGGAGCGGTCCTTCTGGCGCAGCAGGTCCCAGATCGTGATCGCGCCGAGGAGCTTCTCGTCCGCGTCGACGACGTAGACCTGGTAGACGTGCTCGTCGTCCTCGCTGCGCGCGATCGCGTCGAGCGCGTCGTCGACCGTCTGGTCGGGATGCAGCGAGACGAGGTCCGTCGTCATGATGCCGCCGGCGGAGTCCTCGGGGTAGGTCATCAGGCGCGAGACGTCGTCCGCGTTCTCGTCGTCCATCCCCTCGATGATCTTCGCGGAGACTTCCTTGTCGTCGACTTCGCCGAGGACGTCGGCCGCGTCGTCCGGCGCCATCTCGTTGACGATGTCGGCGGCGTCGGCGGCGGGCAGCTCTGCGGCGAGCTCGCCGGCGAGGTCGCTCGGCAGTTCGGCCAGGACGTCGGGCCGCAGGTCGGCGGGGAGCGCGGCGAAGATTTCCGCGAGCGTCTCCGCGTCGTGGCGCGAGATGAGCGCGGCGACGTCGGCGGGCGGGAGCTTCTGCAGTTCCGCGCCGAGCTGCCCCCAGAGCTTGCCGTCGACGAGTTCGTCGATGCGTTCCTGCAGTTCGGGCGTGAGGATGTCGTCGGTCTCGGGCATGGCTGGAAAGTGAAAGGGTGGTTGCGGACTCGCGCGTCCGGGGCGTGCATTCTAGCAGAACGCCGCGCGCGGCGAAACCGAAAAATGCGCGGCCGGAAAAAGAAAGAGCCCCGGCGCGAAGCCGGGGCTCTTCCTTTCCTTTGCAGAAGGAGAGATTACTTCGCCTTCTTCGCGGGGGCCTTCTTGGCCGGGGCCTTCTTCGCCGGAGCCTTCTTCGCCGGGGCCTTCTTCGCAGGAGCCTTCTTCGCAGGGGCCTTCTTGGCGGGGGCCTTCTTCGCAGGAGCCTTCTTGGCGGGGGCCTTCTTGGCGGGAGCCTTCTTGGCGGGGGCCTTCTTCTTCGGGGTGGGCATTGTGGATTTCTCCTTGTGCTTTCGGGCCGTGTGGAGGCCCTTGTTTTTGTTCTTGAAGGCGACCCCCACTGTGGGGATGCATTACCTTCGGAGTGGATGTATACCGCGAATCGATTTTATTTGCAAGAACTTTTTTTCAGTCCGGAAAATTTCCACCGCGCGCAGTCCGCCCGGATGACGCGCGTGATGCGGAACGCGTCGTCCGCCATTCGTTCATCCGACTTGGACGGAGGAGGGAAGGTCGAGGCCGGATTCGGAGACCGCGGCGAGGAGCGATTCGGCGAGCGAGGCCGGCGTGCGGCGGTCGAGGCGCGCCTGGTAGGACGGGATCAATCGGTGGTTCAGCACCGGGACCGCGACCGCGCGTACGTCGTCGAAGCCCACGGACGGACGGCCGTCCAGCAGCGCGACGGCGCGCGCGGCTTCGGCCATCGCGATCGCGGCGCGCGGCGAGGCACCGTAGCGGACGTACCTGCGCACGTCCGGCGGCGCGAGCGGCGAGTCCGGGTGCGAGGCGGCGACGAGGCGCGCGATCCACGCGGCGACGGGGCGCGGCAGGACGATGCGCGAAACGACGTCGAAGCAGCGGCGCAGCATGTCGGCGGGCATGCGCCACTGCGCGCGCGGCGGCTCGCCGTGGTGGCGCGTGGCGAGGATGTCCGCGAGCGTCTCCGGGTCGAGGTCGCCCACGAGGACGCGGAAGAGGAAGCGGTCGAGCTGCGCCTCCGGGAGCGGGTAGGTGCCCTCCAGCTCGATCGGGTTCTGGCTCGCGAGGACGAAGAACGGGTCGGGCAGCGGGCGCGTCGTGCCGAGGAGCGTGACGGAGCGCTCCTGCATCGTCTCGAGCATCGCGGACTGCGTCTTCGGCGAGGCGCGGTTGATTTCGTCCGCGAGCAGGACGTTGCAGAAGACGGGGCCGGGCTGGAAGACCATCTCGCGGCGGCCGTCGGCGGCGGTCTGCAGGATGTGCGCGCCGAGGATGTCGCCGGGCATGAGGTCGGGCGTGAACTGCACGCGCTTGAAGTCGAGCTGCAGGACGTCGCCCACGGCCTTCACGAGCGCGGTCTTGCCGAGGCCGGGCAGGCCTTCGAGGAGGATGTGACCGCGCGCGAGGATGCCGGCGAGGACGAGCCGGTGCAGTTCGTGGCGGCCGAGCAGGATGCGGTCGAGCTCGGCGAGCGTGCGCTCGAGCGCCTCGCGGACGGGCGCGATTTCCTCCGGGGCCGGCAGGGCCGGCTCCGCGGAGGCGGAAGTCGAAAGGGTGGAATTGGGGGTTTCGGTGCTCATGGCGAAGGATCGGGGTTGGGAGGTTAGAGGTGAGAGGTTAGAGGTGAGAGGTTGGGATTGTTCACAAATCGCAAATGTTCACAATTGTCCACAAAACCAAATCAAAATCAATCCTCCGCGAACTCCGCGGGCTCTGCGTGAGAAATATCCGCGACGGGAAGCGTGAGAAAGAGCCCGTTCGCGACCTTGCGCGGGCGGCCGTCGCTCGGGCGGTTGAGGACTTCGCCGCCGGCGAGGAGCGTCGCGCTGCCGCCGCCGTCGAACTGCACCGCGTCGGTGCAGCCTTCGGCGGCGAGGAGCTCGGCCGCTTCGCGCGAGGGCAGGCTTCGCGAGCGGGAGGAGCGGCCGTCCGCGACGAAGAGGACGATCTTCCCCGGGCCGAGGCCGACGAGCGTGCGCGGGTAGTTTTCGACCTCGTGCGTGGGGACGATCGTCCCGTCGCGCATCGGGATCGTCCAGGGGCGGACGGCGTCCTTCACCACGAAGAAGTCCTCTCCGACGCCCGGATCGCGGTCGAATCCGCCGTGGATGTACAGGTCGTCCGCCACGTAGAACGGTTTCGGACCCGTTCTCTTCTCGGACCGGCGGAATGCGAGCAGCCCCTTCGCGGTCTCGGCGGCGGCGCCGAGTCCGACAATCGCCCCTTCGAGTGGGTCGCCGGAGAGCTTGTCGCCCTTCTTCACCGGCCCGAGGATTTCGACGCCTCCGCATCCTCCATACGGCGCGAGGAGGCCCGTCGGCTGCTCCTTGCGCAGGAAGGGCACGTAGCGCACGCGCACGCCGGGCGCGGGGAGGGGCTTCGTCCAGCGCGCGGTGAACACGGCCAGCTCGGCAGGCTGCTTCGCCGGATCGGGGTCTAGGTTCAGCAGGAGCGGGTTCACGAGGCGGAACTCGTTCGTGACGGCGGGAGCGCCGGAGAGGATTCCGGGGCGGATCGTCCCGCGGAAGACGAGCCTGCCGACCCGCAATTCGCGGCGGGCTGCTCGGTCGCGCCACTCGTAGAGCATCGTCTGCGGCTGCGCGTAGAGGATTTCGGGAACGAGAAGCCCGGTCGTGAGCAGCTCCCGGTTCTCGACGACCGGGCCGTTCGGCAGGCCGAAGGTGGGGGACGAGCCGCCGTTGTCGAAGAAGTCGCCGTTCACGCCCGCGACGGTGCGGCGCGCGCCGAACGGCGCAAGCGTCTCCTCGAGCTCCTTCGCGAGGTCGGGGACGGCGCGCGTCGCGAAGAGCCCGCCACCGGCCTCCCGGACGTGGAAGCGCAGCCCCGGCAGCGCGGCGCGGTCGAAGGCGACCATGCGGACGTCGCACGGCGGCGATTCGCGGCGCAGGTCGATGCGGGTCACGCCCGGCTCGAGCCGGGTCTCGGTTCGAATCCATCTTTCCGCGCCCGTGGCGGCGTCCCCGGCCCGCGCCGGCGCGGCGGCGGGGGCGAGGAGGAGGAGGAGCGGGCGTTTCATGGGAGTCCTTTGGTTGAAGGGGTTGAATGGGTTTAAAGTTGAAAGGGTAAAGGGTAAAGTTTTGAGGTTAGAGGTTGGGATTGTTCACAAATCGCAAGTGTTCACAAATCTCAAATCACAAATTGCAAATCTCACTCCGCGAACTCCGCGTGGGATTCATCCTCCGCGTCCTCCGCGGACTCCGCATGAGATTCGGACTCCGCGCCCTCCGCGAACTCCGCGTGAGTTTCTTTCTCGGCATTCTCTGCGCTCTCTGCGTGAGATTCAGTCTCCGCGCCCTCCGCGTGCAGGACGCCGAGGTCAATGTGGTACAGGCAGTCGGGTTCGAATTCGCAGCGGCGGTGGTCCGTCGGCCATTCCACGCGGGGCGAGGGTCGGATGCGGAGTCGGCAGCCGTGCACGACGCCCGTCGTCGGCGTGTCGGGCTCGGCGGGTTTTTCTTCCTCGCCGTCGTCGTCGTCGTCCGGATCGCTCCTGCGGTCGATTTCCATCGGCGCGAGGCGGACGGTGAAGTCGCCGGCTTCGTAGTCCGGCGGGTTTCCGGAGGGGAACATCCGCGGGAGGGCGTCCTCGTCGCCGCCGACGAGGTCGGCGAGCCGCGCGGGATAGGCGCCCGTGCGGCGGCGGTGGCGCTCCAGCGCGAGGGCGAGGAGCTCGATCTCGGCGCGGTTGCGCGCGTCGGCGTAGAAGCGCGCCAGCAGTTCGCCCGGATTGTACAGGGCCGGGTCCTTGACGATCGCGACGGCGCGCGGCCACTGTTCGAGCATGCCTTCGTCCAGCGACGCGAGCGCCGCGGCGACGCCGTCGGCGAAGTCCGCGCGGGGCGCGTCGAAGAGCGCTTCGCACCGGGCGAGCGCGCCGGGAAAGTTCGCCAGCATGCGGCTCGTGTTGGCGGCGGAAAGCAGTTCGTCGCAGTCGTCGAAGTAGCGCGTGAAGGGGTTTGCCGCCCGTTTGGCATTCCGGAGCGTGCCCCCGACCAGCTCCTTCGTGAAAGAGAGTTCCCCCGCGAGGGCGAAGAGCGTGTCGTCGGCCGCGGTCCGGATGCGCTCGCGCGCGTCGGCCTCCCATTCGTCCAGATAGGCGTCCGGAAGGATCGGCAGCGCGGAGGAGAGGGCGAGGAGGCGCATTTGCTCGCCGTACGCCAGCCGGATGATCCGGCTGGCGGCGGGCGAGCCGAACAGGCGGGCGCAGGCGCGGAGGCGGCGGTCGCGGCGCATGATGCCGTCGGCGTCGCCGCGCGCGACCGCCTCGCGGAGGAGTTCGAGCCCGAACATCAGATGGTCGGCGGGGCAGAACTCGGCGGACCCGAACGCGCGCGAGGGACGGACCGGGGCGCCGGGTTCGGAGCAGCGTTCGTAGACGGCGATGGTGGCGGGGTGTTTGTCGCACCAGGCGCGGAAGGGGGCGCACCATTCGGCGGGCGGCGGCTGGAGGTTCGTGGGAAGCGGGGCATTGGACAAACGTCCGCGGAAACGCGGCCACGTGTCGTCCGGGAGACGCGGAATGGCGGGGCCGTTCGTGTCGCCGGGCGCGGGGAGCACGGCGAACGCGTCGGCCTCCGCCCGCTCGAAGCGCGCGCGGAAGAGCGGCTTGAGCGAGAGCGGCACCGCGGCGAGCAGCGCGAGGAGGAGGACGGGGATGAGGATGCGTTTCATGGGAACAGCGTTTCCCGTCCGGTCAGGACATCGAGCAGGTTGAGGTGCCGGATGCCGTCGCGGCGCTGCAGGAGGGGGTCGAGCGTGAGCAGGATTTTCGGGTAGTTGTCGCGGATTTTCGCGAAGGGCGCGAATTCGCGCGCCTCGGTTTCGGGGTCGGCGATCGTCATCGCGACCTGGACGTAGGCGTAGTCTTCGCGGCGCCGCACGATGAAGTCGCATTCGAGGCCGCCGATCCGTCCGACGGACACCCGGAAGCCTTCGCTCCGGAGATGGGCGAAAACGAGGTTCTCGAGAACGGGACCGTAGTTGATCCGGTGGTCCGTGTTCGCCGCGAAGTAGAGTCCGGTGTCGGCCAGGTAGAGCTTTCCACCGCCGCGGAGGGACTTGCGGGATTTGAGGTCGAACCGCGGGCACGGATACAGGATGCGGGCCTTTTCCAGGATGTCCAGGTACCGCCGGAGCGTCCGCTGCGTGACGGGCAGGCCCTGCCGTTTCCGGAACTCCTCCTCGAGGTTCGGGAGGCTCGTGGGCGCGCCGAAGTTGTTCACGAGATAGGTCCGGACCTTGTCGAAGACGGGCCGGTTGCGGATCTTGAAGCGCCGGCGGACGTCCTTGTGGAGGATCTGCTCCACGACGCTTTCGACATAGGTTTCGCGGGCCTCCGGATCGTCGAACTCGAGCGTCTTCGGCAGTCCGCCGCTCCGGACGTATTCCGCGAAGGCGGCGTTCCGGTCCGCAACGGAGGGCTTGCCGAGGAACGCCCGCATGTCGAGCCATTCGCGGAACGAAAGCGGGAAGAGGTCGAACTCGACGTGGCGGCCCGTGAGCTTCGTCGCCAGCTCGCCGCCGAGCAGGTAGGAGTTGGAGCCCGTGACGAAGATCGAGACGCCTTCCTCACGGAACGCGTTGAGCACGGGTTCGAAGTCCTCGACGTTCTGGACTTCGTCGACGAACAGGTAGACCTGGTCCGCCTTGGCGGGAAGGCGCGAGGCGACGGCCTCCTCAAGCTGCTCCGGACGGCGGATGTTCTTGAAGCCCCGCTTGTCGAGATTGACGTAGACGATGTTCTCCGCCGGAACGCCCTCGCGCCGGAGTTCCTCCATCACGGAAAGCAGCAGGCAGGATTTTCCGCAACGGCGGATGCCGGTGATGACCTTGATCAGGTCCGACCGGTAGAACGGGCGGAGTTTTCGCAAATACGCCTCGCGGTGGAAGATGGGTTGTTTCATGGAAACGGAATCTACCGAAAGCACGAGAAAAAGTCAAGTTAACGACATCAAAATTAAGATTTCTTAAAAAATTGCATCGTTATCACGCGTTTATGGAAATGGAAGTCGGTGGACAATGTCAATTCTCCGCGCCCTCCGCGGACTCCGCGTGAGATTGGTCCTCCGCGGACTCCGCGTGAGATTGGTCCTCCGCGGACTCCGCGTGAGGTTTCGGCTCCGCGCCCTCCGCGTGAGGTTGAAGGCCGAAGTCGTCCACGTCCTCGGCGGCGATGCGCTGGCGTTCGGCTTCCTCGGCGGCGGCGACGGCGGCGGCGATGACCGAGTCGGAGGCGCCGCGGCAGACCAGCTCCATCTCGGTCCGCGTGGCGAGGGACGGGGCGAAGAGCTTCGCGGCCCTGGGGCGGTGCGCCTTCGAGTAGCCGAGGCCGCGCAGCAGCGTCCGGACGTCCGCGGCGGGGATGGCGGGGTCGAGCGTCGCGGTCCAGGCGTCCGCCGCGGCGAGGAACGCGCGGGCGTTGGCGAAGGTCGGGTCGAGCAGGGCGCGCGCGTGGGCGGCGAGCATCTTCTGGAAGAGGGTCGCGCCGGACTCATCGAGGCGCGCTTCGAGGGCGTCGAGCTGTTCGCGGGCCTTGTCGTTCCACTTCCACTTCATCTGGCCGACGACGGAGCCCCAGCGCAGCGCGGGGTCGTCGGCGCCGTCGCGGACCGTCCGGTCGTAGAAGAGGCCCCAGCCTTCGGCGTTGGGCATCCGCAGGATCGTCCCCGCGACGAGCTCGTCGGCGAGGAAGCGCAGCGCCCCGCGCGCCTGCGGCGCCCACGGCGCGTCGCGGTCGGGGCCGAACTCGTGCGGCACGAGCAGCTCCGCGC
>JAFPUX010000477.1 GCA_017413145.1 Kiritimatiellia bacterium
CGGACGCCCTGTCGTCGATCGGCGCGCTGGCCGGCGTCGCCGCCGCGCGACTGCTCGGGCCGTCCGGCGCGTTCCTCGACCCGGTCGCGGGGCTGGCCGTGGCGGCGCTCGTGGCGGTGTCCGCCTGGCGGCTCGCCGCGCCGGCGGTCGGCGAACTGCTCGAAAAATCGCTCCCCGAAGCGGAAGAAACCGACATCTTGCGGCTCGTGGCGGCCGATCCGGCGATCCGCGACCCGCACAACCTCCGCACGCGCCGCATCGGCGCCGGGATCGCCGTCGAAGTGCACGTCCGCGTCGACCCGGAGCTGTCCGTCCGAGCCTCGCACGACATCGCGCAGGGCGTCGAGGACCGTCTCCGCGCCCGCTACGGACGCTGGGCGCACGCGATCGTGCACGTCGAACCGTTTGCGGAAACGAAGGAGGTTCCATGATGGAAACGATCGCCGTCTTTCTCGAAAACAAGGTTCCGGTCTTCGCGCCGACGGACGCGCAGGTCGAACGTTTCCGCGGGCGGCTGCCCGACGGATGGCGCGTCGTCGCCTGCCGGTCGGAGGCCGAGTTCCTCGCTGCGCTGCCGGAGACGACCTTCGCGCTCGTCTGGACGTTCCGGCAGGACTGGTTCGCCCTCGCGCCGCGTCTGCGCGCCGTCTGCACGCCGGCCGCGGGACGCGACTACTTCCGCGTCGTCCCGCCGCCGGGCGTCGAGCTGCGCTACGGCTCGTTCCACGGCGCGATCATGGGCGAAACGGCGGCGGCGGCGGTCCTCGGGTTCGCCCGCGGGCTGCTGCCGTTCGCCTCGCTCATGCGAGCGGACGGCGGCGCCGCGCCGTGGCCGCGCGACGCGTTCGTTCCCGTCGCCCGCCGCGTGGCGGGGTCCACGGCCGTCGTCCTGGGCTTCGGCCACATCGGCCGCGCCGCCGGCGAACGCCTCCACGCGCTCGGCGTCCGCGTCGTCGGCGTCTCCCGCGCCGTGCATCCGGCGCCGGACTGGTTCGGGCCGGACGACCGCCTCGCGACGGAGGCGGAGCTCGACGCCGTACTGCCCGAAGCCGATCATCTGCTCTGCTTCCTGCCGTCCGGCCCGGAAACGGACCGCCTGCTCGACGCGCGCCGTCTCGCGCTCCTCAATCCGTCCGCGTTCCTCTGCAATTTCGGCCGCGGCAACCTGGTCGACGAAACCGCCCTCGCCGCCGCGCTCCGCGCCGGCCGCCTCGGCGGCGCGCTCCTCGACGTTTTCGCCGAGGAACCTCTCCCGGCGGACTCTCCGCTCCGCTCCGCCCCGCGCTGCTGGCTCCTGCCGCACGCGTCGGCGTTCGCGCCGGACTACCTCGACCTCTACTTCGAGGAGTTCTCAAGGACCGTCTCGTAGACCGTCCGAAGTCCTTCGCGGAACACGCGGAAGTTGTACTTTTCGTCGACGAGCGCGCGGCAGCGGCGGGCGAGGGCGTCGCGGGCGGGGCCGTCCTTCGCGAGCTCCGCGACGGCGGCGCCGAAGGCGGCCGGCTCGGGCGGGGCGAGGCGGGCGACCGTTTCGTCGAGGATGAGGCGGTTGGCCGGATGGTCCGTGGCGACGATGCCGCGGGAAACCTTGAGGTAGTCGAGCAGCTTGAGCGGGGTGTTGAGACCCTGGATGCGCGGCGAAAGGAGCAGGTCGGAAGCCGCGAGCCAGCACGGCAGTTCGTCCGGCGGGATCTTGCCGACGAACGACACGCGGTCCTCGCAGCCCGCCGCGCGCATCTGCGCCGTCCGCGCCGCGATTTCTTCCGGCGTGCCGCCGACGATCGCGAAACGCAGTTCCGGTGCGGCCTTGACGGCCACGGGAACCGACTCGAAGAGCAGGTCGATGCCCTGGTAGGACGCGAACGAACCGACATAGGTCGCGACGATCTCGCCCGGCGCCTTCTCGAGCTTCCGCCGCGCGGCGCGCGTGCCCCCGGGGTCCGGCTCGACGAGCGAGGACGGAATGTCGCTCACGCAGAACGCGGGCGTTCCGCAGCCGAGCTCCTCGACCTGGCGCACGAGCGCGGGGCCGGTGCCGACCACGGCGTCCGCGTGGCGCATGACGAACCGTTCGACGCGCCGGTACGCGCGGATCAGCAGGCCCGTCTTGTAGCTTCCCGCGTCGCTGTGCTTTTCGAAAACGGCCTTCGCGCCGGCGAGGCGCGCAAGCGCCCACGCGAGGAGGCCGCAGTCCTCGACGCCGTGGACGACGTCGTAGTGCCGCCGGCAGATCATCCCGAGCGCCTCGAAGAACATCACGACGTCGAACGCCAGCTTGAGCGGGGAGGGGCCGATCGAAATCTTCTTCGCGAAGAAGAGGTTCGGCGCGCGCAGGATCCGGACGCCCTCCACCGGCTTGTCCTCCCCGATCGGCAGCGTGAGGAAGTCGACGGCGAAGCCGTTCTCGGCGATCGCGCGGACGTCGAACCCGAGCCGGATCGGGGAACCCCGCCACTGGAAATAGGGCTGGGAAGCGAGGAACAGGACGCGTTTCATGGCGGCGGATTCTAGCACACGGGAGACGCCTCCGCAATCCGCCGCGCGCGCGGCGCGCGAAATTCCTCTTGAGCCCGCGCGGCTTTTCTGCTACGATTCAAGTGTCCCGCGGATGGAACCGCGGGCCGCACCCCCTTCCCGAAAACGCACATGAAACGTTTCGAATACGTCGCGGCCGACGCATCCGGCCAGGAACAGCGCGGCCTCGTCGAGGCCAACGACATGGCGGAGGCGCAGCTGGCGCTCCGCCAGCACGGCCTCACCCCCCGCAGCCTCGTGCCGGAGGGAGCCCGCCCGGGCTCCAAGAAGAAAAAGGGCGGCGGCCTGAACATGGAGCTCAAAATCCCCCTGCCCAAGTTCCTGCGCGGCAAGGTGAAGACGAAGGACCTGACGGTCCTCACGCGCCAGCTGGCGACGCTCGTCGACTCCGGCCTGCCGCTGCTCCGCGGCCTGCGCATCCTCGCGAAGCAGGCGACGACGCCCGCCGTGAAGGAAGTCCTCCAGAAGATGTGCGAGGCGGTCGAAGGCGGCTCCAACTTCTCCGAAGCGCTCGCGCAGCACCCCAAGACGTTCGACCAGCTCTACGTCAACATGGCCAAGGCGGGCGAAGCCGGCGGCTCGCTCAACGAATCGCTCGGGCGCCTGGCGGACATGCTCGAAAAGGGCCAGAAACTCAAGAGCAAGGTCAAGTCGGCCATGACCTACCCGACGGTGGTCCTCTGCATCGCGCTCGGCATCACCGCGTTCCTGATGGCGACGGTCATCCCGCAGTTCGAGAAGCTCTTCAAGGACATGCTCGGCAAGAACGCCCAGCTGCCCGCGATCACGCAGTTCGTCGTCGGCATTTCGAACAACTTCGTGACCTACGCGGTCCCGATCGTGTTCGGCGTCGTCGCGCTCGTGTTCCTGATCCGGATGGCGGGCAAGACGGCGAAAGGACGCTACGCGATCGACTACGTCAAGCTCAAGGCGCCGGTCTTCGGCGAAATCATGCGCAAGGGCGCCATCGCGCGCTCGACGCGCACGCTCGGCACGCTCATGTCCTCGGGCGTCCCCGTCCTGCAGGCGCTCGACATCGTGCGCGACACGTCCGGCAACGCCGTGATCGCCAAGGCCTACCAGGACATCCACGACGCCGTGAAGGAAGGCGAGAACATGACGCCGCCGATGGAGGCCTCGAAGCAGTTCCCGCCGATGGTCGTCTCGATGGTGGACGTCGGCGAGGAAACCGGCTCCCTGCCGGACATGCTCACGCGCGTGGCCACCACGTACGACGGCGAAGTGGACGACGCCGTCAACGCCATGACCTCGATCATCGAGCCCATCATGATCGTGTTCCTCGCCGGCATCGTCGGCACCATCGTCATCGCGATGTTCTCTCCGCTGATGGGCCTGCTCACCAAGCTCGGAGGCTAGCGCGCCGTGAAGAAAGCCGGTTTCACCCTCATCGAGCTGATGGTCGTGATCCTCGTGATCGCGCTCCTGGCCGTCATGGTCTTCCGCATGGTCGCGGCCGTCGGCAAGGGCAACGACAAGGCGCAGACCCGCGCCGTCCTCGAAAAGGTCGGCCACGCGCTGGAAGAGTTCAAGGCCCAGTACGGCAAGTATCCGCCCGTGCCGAGCTACGGGACGGGACAGCCCATGGGCTACGAATTCCCCGACCGCAGCAGCCGCGGCTGGGGCGACAATCCCGAGGCCACGGCCAAGCAGTTCCTCAACTACGAGAAGACCAGCGGCGAAATCCACTGGGGCAGCGGGAACAACTGCGGCGTTTTCTACACGTTCGGGCTCGTGTCCTTCTTCCTGCCCCGCTACAACAAGACGGCCGAAATGGGACCCCAGAACCTCACGGGCGTCGGCACGACGGGGCAGCGGGGGGACGGTTCGCTCGTCCAGTGGCGGAGTTTCAACAAGAAAGTCTCCACCCGGATCGGCGACTCGGCCAAGGACCTGAACGCCTCCCGCAAGATGCTGCCCTACCTGGACGGCGGCATCGACGCGTACGGCAACATCGACTACGGCATCATCCACCGCGGACAGAGCGGCGCCCGCAAGCTCAACTGCAGCGCCGTCGAGATCGTCGTGACCAACTACTACTTCACGATCCTCGACGCGTGGGAGCGCGAGATCCAGTACATCTCCCGCCCCCCGTACGAATCCTACATCCTCCGCTCGTCGGGGCCGGACGGGACGTTCGGCAACGAGGACGACATCATCGCCGGGCGCGGGGACTAGCGCGCCGCGCCGCCTCGCCTCGGCGGCGCAGCGCGAATGACGAACGACCTTCGGACCTTCAAGACTTTCAAGACCTCCAGACCCATGAAACGCTCCGCCTTCACCCTCGTCGAACTCCTGGTCGTCGTGGCCGTCATCGGGATCCTCGCCGGCCTCATGGTGCCGCTCGTGCAGGGCATGCACAAGCGCGCGCTCGCGTCCGAGGCCAAGGACCTGTGCGTCCAGGTCGCGGACGCGTGGGCCCTGCTGCCCGTCGACTACGGCCGGTTCCCGCTCAAAACCCTGTTTCCGGACGAAGCCCGCCGCGGCTTCGAGCAATCGCCCGGCCAGGTGTATTGGGAATACAAGGGCGACATCGCCTTCGCGATGTCGCCGGGCATCGGCAACCTCCTCAACTTCTGGACTCCCAAGAGTCCGCTGCCCCTCACGGACACCAAGGCCTATCCCCAGGACCTCAAAAAGGCCAAGGTCAACTGGAGCGGGTCCGAACCGCCCGACCAGGCCGAAGTGGACAAGTGGAAGCCCGACACCCGGTTCGAACGCAGCACCGCCCAGAAACGCTTCGGCGTCTTCCCGATGGGCAGCCGCAGCGACGATTCCGACGGCGACCGCGTGAACGACCGCCCGGTGGATTCGACCTGCCTCGTCGTCGTCATGATCGACGCGGACGGCGACGGCGTCGTCCGCCCGAAGAAATACTGGCTCCCCGGGGAAACGGGCACCCCCGCCGGCGACGACGAAGAGGATTCGGAAGAGATCCGCCGCCGGGCCATCGCCTGGTGCAAGGTCGCCCGCGCCGACGGGCAGCTCGTCTTCTCGTGGAAATGAACGACATGAAACGCTCCGGCTTCACCCTCATCGAGCTGCTGCTCGTCATCGCCGTCATCGGGCTCCTGTCCGGGCTGCTCTTCACGGGCGTGCTCGGGCTCGTCGGCCAGTCCCGAAACGCCGCGAACAAGGACAACGCCGCCCTGCTTTCGGCGGCCATCATGGAATACTGGCACGACCAGGGCCGCTGGCCCGTACCGACCGGCCACAAGCCGAAGAAGGTCGACCGGAAGACGATCACGCCGACGTACGTGGAAGGCAGCCAGGAACACGAAGTGGCGAACCAGGACTACGAAGTCTACCAGTACAAGCTCGTCTACGGCGCGCTCGACAAGGACGGCAAGATCAAGGACAACGGCAACGGCCGGGAACACAGCAACAACGACGAAATCGTCAAGATCCTGCTCGACGCGAAGGTCGGCAAGCTCAAGGCCCCGAAGAGCTACCTGGACCTCAGTCCGTTCATCACGGTCCCCTACGACGACAAGGTCAACCCGAGCACCATCACGTACCCGATCGAGGAGGTCGTGTCGGCCCGCGGACTCGAAGAGCAGGTCAAACAGGGCAAGATCAAGGCGCCGCTCATGTTCCGCTCCAAGTTCATCCGGTGCCCCAAGTGCAAGAAGCTCTACCCCCAGGGCGGCGGCCGCCGCACGTGCGACAACCGCGATTGCGAATACTTCAAGAGCCAGGGCAAGTTCTACCGCTTCAAGGCGGCCGAACTCAAGGGCAACGCGGAAGGGGCCAAACCCTACGTGATCACCTTCGACTTCATCAACAACAAGTGCGACGTCACGATGCCGTAGCGGGCTCGGCCCGCGTCCGCGGGTTCCGGGTTCGACCTTCAAGACCTTCAAGACTTTCAAGACCTTCAAGACCATGAGAAGATCCGGTTTCACCATCCTCGAACTCATCGCCGTGATCGGCATCATGGCCGTGATCGGAACCGCCGTGATCGGCGGCTTTTCCGGCATGATGAAGGGCGTGGCGCGCCGAAACGCCCGGGATTCCGTCCGGCGCGCGCTCAACCTGGCGCGCCAGGAAGCCTGCGTCGACGGCAACGACACGTACTTCTACGCCGTCGACGTGAACTGCTACGCGATCGTCCGCCGGGCCGGCGTGGTCACGTCCAGCGACACGGGGTCCCGCGACGTCCAATACGGCGACAAGCTCAAGATCAAGGGCGTTTCGCTCGGCAACGGGGGCAAGTGGATCGTCGACGAGTTCGCCGACCTGTCCAATTCGACGGAATCGTTCGTCGTCGACGAAACGATGGACAACGCCGACCTGATCCAGACGTTCAAGGACTACGCCGGCTCGATGGTGTTCGACATGGACGACGGCGTCTACGCCGACGTCGCCTACCCGCCGTACCGCGACAAGAACGTCGACGCCTGGGTCTTCGGCGTGAAGAACGCCGGAAGCTCCTTCAACGCCGGCGACGAGTACGGCTGGGTCACGCACCCGATCCAGAGCCTGCCCCAGGGGTACGTCCTCAAGGGGACCTACAACGCCTCCACCGGCGAATACAAGCCCAAGAACGGCATCTACGTCCATTTCAACGCGGACGGTTCGCACGACACGTCGAGCCAGAACACCATCACGCTCGAACGGCCGGAAAACGGCGAAACGATCGTGATCACCATCGATTCCAAAGGCAAAATCGAATGAACGGCATGAAGGGACATCCGGACACCACGCCGCGCGTCGCCGCGCGCCGCCGCCGCGAGGGCGGTTTCTCCCTCGTCGAAGTCGCCCTCGCCCTCATGGTGGCCGCCGGCGGCATGGTCGCCGTCTTCCAGTTGTTCCCCGCCTCGATGCGGCAGGGCGTCTCCTCGCGCACCGACATGAAGGGCGCGCTGTTCGCCTCGACCGTCCTGGAGACCATCGCCGGCAACGTCCGCCAGATCGACGACATCCAGGTCTGGAACGACCCCCAGAAGTGGTGGGAAATCGCCCGCACCGGCCTGGACGTGCCGTCGTGGAACGAACGCTACACGGCCGCGCAGTTCCGCGACGCCGCGAAGAACTCCGACACGGGGTTGGGAGAATTCTCCGCCGCGACGACCGACGTGGCGATCCGGTATCCGGCCTCGGTCGACGCCTTCTACAAGGACGCGGTCCTGTATTTCGGCCGCGAGGAACCCGAAGTCGACACGAGCGACCCGATTCCGCCCCAGTACCTGATCCGTCTCGAAACGATCCGGCGCAACGCCTACGGCGTCGGCGGCAGCGCGCGCATGCCGAACCGCTACCTCGTCACGCTCGTATCCTCCCCCAAGGCGCAGCCGCAGATTTTCGTCCACGAACAGGTCTACTCGCAGGAATACTACTTCGTCCACCGGCCATGAAAAAGAATTCCGGTTTCACCCTCATCGAAGTGATGGTCGCCACGACCATCCTCCTGCTCATGACCGTCATGATGGGAGCCCTCTTCCGCCAGGCGACCTCCGCGTGGGACGCGGGCAACGTGCAGGCCGAGGGCGGCATGATCGTCCGCGGCGTCGTCGGCGCCATTTCGCGGGACCTCGCCACGGCCGTCGACGCCCGCGCGTACGGCGAGGGGTCGGCGTTCACGTGTTCCGGGGGATCCCTTTCGTTCGTCTGCCTCAAGGCGCCCGGAAAGGCCGGCTCGACGGCCGTCGGCGTTCCACACAAGATATCGTACAACGTCCAAGGAGACAAAGTGACCCGAATCGACAAGGTCCGCAGCGCAGCGGGATCGTGGACCGACAACGGGACTTCCACGCTCTACGACGGCAGATCGGAGGACATCTTTTCGGCCCAGTTCTCCCTGACGGCGCTCGACATGCCGGCGGGAAACAAGACCAACCCGGGCACGAGCGATTCCGACCGGAGCGACTGGGAGGACGACGACTTCGTCTGGAACGGCCCGCCGGCCGTGAAAGTCACGCTCAAACTCACGCAGGACGGGTCGTTTTCCGGTTTGAGCGTCCGTTCCTGGGGTCCCAACGGCGCTCCGGGCGCGGGAGACGGGGAAGAGGACGACGACATCGTCGTGAAGTAGGGAAAGGAAGGCAACCGCGATGAAAGACACCGAACGCCGGCGCCGGACGAAAGCGGGCTTCACGCTCGTCGAGATCCTCGTGGTGATCTGCGTGATCACCGTCCTGATCGGTCTCACGGCCAACGCGACCTTTTCGGCCCGCCAGAAAGCCTACAAGGCGACCGCCACGCAGGAGTGCGAACAGATCGCCTCGGCCTTCAAGGCCTACTGGCTCGCCAAACAGAACTGGCCCGCGTCCGCGTCCTCGTGGACGGACTTGGACAAACAGAACATGGCCAAGCTGCTCGGCAAGGACGACGACGGAATCGTCTATCTCTCCCTGGACGAAAACAAGTTCGAATCGGACGGCACGTACGTCGATCCCTGGGGCAACCCCTACCAGGTCATGATCGATCCCAAGCGCGACATCGTCCTGGAGGAGGTTTTCGAAGCGGTCGTCTCGTTCCCGAACCAGTTTTCCTCCTACTTCGACGCGTCCGCGCCCTACATGCAGTGACGCGCCTCTTCCGCTTTTCGCCTTTCCACTCTTCCACCCCTTCCACGTCCACCGCCATGAAGCCACCTACCGGAAACCGCCGCGCCGGCTCGGCCCTCTTCATCGTGCTCGGCCTCCTCGCCGTGCTGATGCTGCTCGGCGTCTCCTTCTCCGTGTTCGTCCAGACCGAGCACGCCGGCAGCACCAACCTCAAGAACTCCGTCGTCGCCCGACAGGCGCTCAACACGGCCATCGGCCGCGTCATGGAGGCGATCGACCTGTCGTTCGGCAGCCCGTCCAACAACTGGCCCGTCTGCGTGTGGCCGCAGGCGTGGCTCGCCTCGTCCGAGTTCGAGTCGCAGGACTACTACCAGTCCGAAATCCTCCCCGACGGCGAAGTCCCCGCCGCCCAGGTCCTGACGGCCGACGCGGCCAAGTACCTGACGCCGTCCCAGAAGGCGATGGCCAAGAGCGCGGCCTGCGGCTGGGCGCCCGTCTACGCCGCGATCGAGGCCGAAGGCCCCCGCACGGACACGGGCGGCGGCATCCTCGGCAACAAGGGCCGCGACAACGCCGACTCCGTCATCGGCCGCTACGCGTTCGTCGCGTTCGAGACGACGGGCCTGCTCGACGCCAACGCCGCCGGCTCCTCGAGCTCGTCCGGCCGCTCGGGCAACGCGGGCGAGGATCCCATGACGTACTGCCTCCCGTCGCCCTCCGAAAAGGCCTCCTACGAAAAGGTGACCGACCAGGGAAACAACAACTTCGTGACCGAAACCTTCGAGGTCCCGCACGTGCTCAAGAGCGCTTCGGCGTTCATCTCCAACCGGAACCGGACGAAGGACGGCGACGGTTGGCCTCAGATTCCCTCGTTCGCCGACCTGCGCACGGTCGCCGGCACGTCGCTCGACGACTCGGTGCCCGACAAGAACGGGCTCACGTCGGACAACCTGGACACGAAACCCTTCCCGGCCGACCTGTTCAACACGTTCTACGCGTCGCTGTCCGACCTGGACCCGGACGGCCTGCCCAAGGTCTCGTTCCCGCCCGCCGCCGCCACCGAAAACGACGTGCGCCTTTTCGCCTCCCGCGGCTTCCAGGCGATGGTCAAGGTCTTCGCCAACGCCCGCGCCGACACGTCCTACAACATCAACATCGCCAGCCAGCGCGCGTCTTCCAACGAAGGCGACCAGTACACGTTCTTCGAGGGCGTCGGCGGCAAGGAATACACGCTCTCCCGCGCCCGCCTCGCCACGGTCGCCATGCTCGACGCGATGGACGCCGACTTCGTTCCCGGCGAGTGGACCTCGGCCAACGGCTTCTCCGCCTGGCAGCGCCTGCCCGACTACAACGGTCTCAAGGTGGACATCGTCGACGCGGCCGGCCACTCGGGCCGCGTCTCGGTCGCCGACAAGCTTCCGAACCGCATCAAGCTCGACGGCTCCCTCAACCTGCCCTGCACCGAGAACGTGCCGCTCCTCTCGCGCGTCTACGTCCGCATCGGGTTCAACCCGAACGTTTCCCAGGCCAACGCCGGCAAGATGATGGTCAACGGGATCGACACGCCGTACGTCGACATCGAAGGCGGCATCACGATGTGCGCCGTCGCGGGCGTGCAGGGCGACGGCCCCAAGGCAAGCGGCTGCAAGCTCGAAGTCGAATGCGACCTCCTCACGTCGACCCCGGCGTCGGGCACCGTTTCCGGTCTCGGGACGTCCGACAACATCGCCAAGCTCCTCTACGATCCGGCGGCTTCGCAGCCCCACGCCGTGTGGGAATGCTCCGAACTGGACCACTTCTTCCCCTCGGCGCACTTCAAGCGCGTCACGTTCTCCGGATCGGGCGGCGGTTCGAAACTCGAAGCGCAGAAACAGATCGCCTTCAAGGTCCGCCTGTTCGCCGCCGGCTGGGACGGCACGAAGTTCGATCCGACGAGGGTTCCCGCCTCCACCAAGAACCTGATCGAAATCCCGTCTGGTTCCGGCGTCTATTTCTACCCGCCGACGCTCGCCCAGGAGCAGGAGAAGGGCGACGTTTTCATGCCGTTCCGGTTCAAGACGAAGATCACGGCCGGAGGCAAGACCGTCCAGGAAGTGCCCGCGCCGACGCTCGGCGACGACTACCGCGTCCGCGTCGACGCCGGCATCTGGCACACGAAGGGCTCGCCGCTGGTCCTGCCGACCCCGACCAAGAACGACGCCCTTCCGGGCATCGACCAGGCCGTCGGCTGGGCCATGTGCCTCGACCCGGTCTTCGGGTTCGACACCACGTCGCTCCGCGCCACCGGACAGGACACGATCCAGGGCAACAGCAAGTGCAACTTCTGGGTCAACAACGTGGCGTCGTACTGCGGGTCCGGCAACATGTGGACCGAATTGAAACAGTTCATGGCCAAGCCGGGCGACGCCGAAAACGCCCTGTATCCCGGCGAAAACTGGAACCACATGCAGCTCAACTGGCTGTTCAACGACTCCTACAATTTCGAGACGTTCACGCGGTGGATGATGCGCGGGAGCGACCTGACCGTCCGGCCCGACATGCTGCACTCCGACGACATGAACGGCCAGCCGTTCTGCCGCAAGGGCGGCAGCGTCAACCTCGCCAAGGTCAAGGCGCAGCTGCCCGCGATCATCCCCAACGAGCCGTTCACGTCCGTCGGCCAGCTCGGCAACGTCCGCATCGGCCCGTACGAAACGCTCGCGACCGTCCGCTCCTACCGCGTCGGAACCGGCGGCGTCACGGACTTCCACCGCGTCGTGGACTACTTCACGACCATCGGCGACCGCTATCCGGCGTACGGCGCCTCGGGCGGCCCCACGGTGAACACGACGACCGGGGACATCGACTACGGGGACTGCACCGAACTGTTTTCGGGCATCGCCCGCGGCCGCGTGAACCTCAACATGCCGCCGCTCGTGCGCTGGGCCTCCAAGAAGGCCGTGCGCGCCACGACCGACGACATGCCGCTCAACCCGCATCCCGTCATCTGCGCGCTCCGCGGCGCGGCCCTCGGTTCGTCCGGAACGATTTCCTTCGACCTGGCGTCCAAGATCGCCACGCGCGTCGCCCAGACCGCCGGCGAGGAGGTCGAGAACAAGACCGGGTTCCGCAACACGGCCGGCCAGACGTTTACCGTGAAGAAGACGGTCGTGCGCCGACTTTCCGACCTCGGCTGGGCCGAGATCAACGGGCGCAACCCGATTCTGACGGACATCATGCAGACGTCCGTCGCCGCGCGGGATGCCGACGCCGACCGCGAGGGATACATCGGCAACGCCGTGAACGCGTTCACCACGCGCGGGCAGACGTTCGTCGTGATCATCCGCGCGGACGCCTACACGCCCCGCTACGGCGAAGAGTCGTCCACCGGCGACGGCACGACCCTGGCCACGACGCACGCCGTCGTCGAACTCTTCCGCGATCCCGAATACGCCCGCTATCCCGACGGCGCGCCGCTGGAGGACAAGGACGGCACGCCCGTCTTCTTCCACAACTGGTACATCAAGTCGTTCCACGTGCTCTAGCCGCCTTGAAAAAGAAATCTCCGAAAGTCAAACTCGCCGCCGGCGCGAAGAAGCCCGCGAAGACGGGCGGCCTCGGCCGCGGCCTCGACGCCCTCATTTCCCGCGAACAGACCCGCGGCGTCGCCGCTCCGCCCGCCTCGAAATCGGACGCCCGTTCGGTGTCCGAGGTTCCCGTCGCCCTCGTCGTGCCGGGTCCCTGGCAGCCCCGCCAGGACTTCGACCCGGACGCCCTCCGCGAACTGGCCGAATCGATCAAGGTCCACGGCATCATCCAGCCGCTCGTCTGCCGCAAGGCCGCGGGCGGGACGTTCGAGCTCGTCGGCGGCGAACGCCGCCTCCGCGCCGCGCAGATCGCCGGCCTCGCGAAGGTGCCCGTCATCGTGATCGACGCCGTCGACCGCGACGCGGCCGAGCTCGCCCTCGTCGAGAACCTCCAGCGCGAGGACCTCAACGCGATCGAGGAAGCCGAAGGCTACAAGGCGCTCGCCGACAAGTTTTCCCTCTCGCAGGAGGAGATCGCGGACCGCGTCGGCAAGGCGCGCCCGTCCGTCGCCAACGCCCTGCGCCTGCTCGAACTGCCCGACGAAGTCAAGCAGCTCGTCGGCGGCCGCCTGCTCTCCGCCGGCCACGCCAAGGTCCTTCTCGGCGTCCCCGGGGAAAAAGACCGCGTCGCGCTCGCCCGAGAGACGCTCGAAGCCGGGCTCTCCGTCCGCGCGCTGGAACGCCTCGTCGAACGCCGCCGCGCCGCCGCCGCGCGTCCGCGCCGCGCGCCGTCGTCCGACATCGAGCCGGCGGCGCTCAAGGACCTGCTCGCGCGCCTCCACGCCCGCTTCGGCACGCGTGTCCGCCTCGTCCCCTCCGTCACGTTCGCCAACGGCCGCCGCGGCCGCGGCCGCATCGAGATCGACTTCGCCGACAACGACGAGCTGACGAGGCTGCTGGAGCTGTTCGGCGTCGACGTGAACGACTAGATCGGGCGGGCCCGCGCGGGGCCGCC
>JAFPUX010000478.1 GCA_017413145.1 Kiritimatiellia bacterium
CGGCGGCGACGCTCGCGGCGGCGCGGAAGCGGGCGCGCGAGCTGCTCGCGGCAAACCGGACGGCGAGGGCGCTCGACGACGCATTGTGGGCGGCGCTCGGGCTCGTGCGGACGCGACGACGCCCCGCGGCGGCGTGACGAAATCTTTACAATTCCATGACAACTCGAACAACGGTTTGTGCTAGAATCCCCCGCATCCGACCCCGCCACGTCCCATGAATCCCGTCACCCTCAAAGAACTCCGCCAGCTGACCCGCTCCCGCGCGATCGCGGGCGCGATCGTCGGCTTCTTCCTGCTGCAACTCGCCGCCGCGGCGCTCGTCGTCGTGTCGGAGACGAACGCCGACGGCACGCTCTCGTCCGACTGCGGCCAGACCGTCTTCGTCTGGCTCTCGCTCCTGCTCGCGCCGATCCTCGCGTTCGTCATCCCGGGCAACCTCTTCGCGCGCCTCGTCTCCGAGCACGGGCCCGGCCGCGCCGAGCCGCTCGCCGCCACGGCGCTGCGGCCGTCCCAGGTCGTCGACGGCAAGATCCGCTCGGGGCTCGTCCTGCTCGCGCTGTTCCTCTCCGGCGCGCTTCCGTTCCTGCTGCTCTCCTACCTGCTCGGCGGCGTCGACGTGTTCTACGTGCTCTCGTGGACGCTCGCGGTGGCCTGCTGCGCGTCCGTCGCGCTGCACCTCTCGCTTGCGGTCGCCGCGTTCCGCCTGCCCGCCGCCGCGCGCTGGTGCGTGTGGGCCGCCTTCGCGATCCCGTGCGTCCCGTTCGCGCTCCTGTCGTCGGTCGGCTACAAGGAGGAGCTGCCGTGGGACGAGTGGGAATTTCTCGTCCTCGGCGGCGCCGCCGTCGTCTCGATCGACCTGCTGCTGCGCGGCCTCGCGGTCGCGCTGCTCTCGCCGCCCGCCACGGACCGCGTCCGCCCGCTGCGGCTGACCGCTCTGGCGCTCTGGCTCGCGTGGCTCGCGACCGTCGTCGCGCTCTCGTTCGCCTACCCGCGCGGAAGCGGAAGCGCCGCGCCGGACCTGGCCGAAAACGCCGCGATCTACTTCTTCCTGGCCGGCTTCCCGCTGCTCGCCCTCGCGGCGTTCGACCTCTCGACGCCCGACGGGCCGTCGCGGCGCGTGCTGCTCGACCGCCCGCGCACGCGTCTGCGCCGGTTGCTGCGCTTCCCGTTCTCGTCGGGCGCCGGTGGCGGCCTCGCCTTCGCGCTGATCCTGCTCGGCGCGGGGGCGGCCGCGTCGCTCCCGCCCGCCCTCGCCGGACGGTTCGTCCACGCCAACCCCGAAGGGTTCGTCGCGGGGCAGGTCCTCTTCGCCTACCTGCTCGCCGCGCTGCTGCTCTCGCGCGCCGCGTTCCGCATCCCGGCTCTGGCCCGCCGCTTCGGCGCGCGGGGGACCGTCCCCCTCGCGGCGGCGTTCCTCGGTCTCGCGATGGGCCTGCCGAACGTCTTCGCGATCGGACGCCCGTTCGACCCCGACTTCGTCCCGTTCAACCTCGCGGGCATCGACTTCGACCCGGCGGTCCCCGGCGTCGCGTCCGGCGTCTTCACGCCCACGGGAGAACTGTCCTTCCACATGTTCTGGGCGCCCGCGTTCCTCGCCCTCGGCCTCGCGCTCGACGCGGTCCCCTTCTTCCGCTCGCTCCGCGCCTACGTCGGCGGATCCGGACGCTCCGTTGATTCCGCGCCCGGTCCGTGCTAGAATCTCCGGCCTCCACCCCACCAGGATTCCCGCCATGGCCTTCAACCACGTCACCAAGATCGACAACCTCGTCCCCGTCCGCAACGTCCTCGTCAGCCTGTTCGACAAGGCCGGCATCGAGGACTTCGCCAAGGGCCTCCTCGAAACCTGCCCCGGCATCCGCTTCTTCAGCACCGGCGGCACCTACAAGGCGCTCGCCGCCGCGCTCGGCGACGCCGCCGCGGAGCACCTCGTCCAGGTTTCCGACTACACCGGCCAGCCCGAGATGCAGGGCGGCCTCGTGAAGACGCTCGACTTCAAGATCTACCTCGGCCTGCTCGGCGAGCACTACAACGACGCCCACCAGGCCGACCTCGCGCGCACCGGCGCGGTCGAGATCGACATGGTCGTCGGCAACCTCTATCCCTTCCAGAAGGTCGCCGCGCAGCCGGGCGTCTCGCCCGAGGACTGCCGCTCGAACATCGACATCGGCGGCCCCTGCATGATCCGCGCCTCCGCGAAGAACTACATCCGCGTCGCCTCCGTCACCGACACGGCGGACTACCCCGCGCTGCTCGACGAGCTGCGCGCCACCGGCGGCAAGCTCTCGCTCGCCACGCGCTTCCGCCTCATGAAGAAGGCGTTCGCGCACACCGCCGCCTACGACGCCGCCATCGCCGCGCACTTCGGCGCGATCGAATCGGTCGACGCCGTCTACGACTTCGCGTAGCCATGCGGACGTTCCGGAACCTCCTCGTCACCGGCGGCGCCGGGTTCATCGGCTCCAACTTCATCCGCCACGTCTTCGAGAAGACGGACTTCGCCGGGCGCATCGTCAACTACGACGCGCTCACCTACGCGGGCAACGCGGAGAGCCTCGCGGACGTCGCCGCGACGTTCGGCGGCCGCTACGTCTTCCTCCATGCCGACATCCGCGACGCGGCGGCCGTGCGCGAGGCGCTTGATCGGTACGAGATCGACGCAATCGTGCACTTCGCCGCGGAGAGCCATGTCGACCGCTCGATCGTCGCGCCGGACGACTTCGTGCAGACGAACATCGTCGGCACGTTCAACCTCCTCCAGGCCGCGCGCGAACGCGGCGCCGCGCTGTCGCTCTTCCACCACGTCTCCACCGACGAGGTGTTCGGCTCGCTCGGCCCGACGGGCTTCTTCTCGGAGACGACGCCCTACGCGCCGCACAGCCCGTACTCGGCGTCGAAGGCGTCCTCGGACCACCTCGTGCGCGCGTTCCACGACACGTACGGACTGCCGGTCACGATCACGAACTGCTCGAACAACTACGGCCCGTTCCAGGTCCCGGAGAAGCTGATCCCGCTCATGGTCCTCAACGCGCTCGAGGGCAGGCCCCTCCCCGTCTACGGCGAGGGCCTCAACGTCCGCGACTGGCTCCACGTCGAGGACCACTGCACCGCCATCTGGACCGTGATGGCGCGCGCCGAGTCCGGCTCGACCTACTGCGTCGGCGGCCGCAACGAGCGCACGAACATCGACGTCGTGACGCGCATCTGCGCCCTCGTCGACCGCCTCGCCCCTCCCCTGCCCTCCGGCGCGCCGCGCGAGAGCCTGATCACCCATGTCGCCGACCGCCTCGGCCACGACCGCCGCTACGCGATCGACTGCTCGAAGCTCGAGGGCGACTTCGGCTGGACGCAGGCCTACACCGCCGAGAACGGCTTCGAGCAGACCGTGCGCTGGTACCTCGAGAACCCGAAGTGGGTCGACTCGGTCCGCACGGGCGACTACCGCCGCTGGATCGAGCGCAACTACGCGAAGCGCGGCTAGCGCGGAAGCGCGTCGCCGGCGTCGAACGGCGCCGACGAGGCGGCCACGACGACGAACTTCGCAGCGGGCGTGGCGTCGATGTCGAACGCGAGCTCGCCGGCGGTCCGCGCGTAGACGGACGCCGCCTCGGCGAGGAACGGCCCGTCGAGAGACTCGGCGGAGAAGGCCGTGTACCACGCGCCGGCGGTCGCGTCCGCGATCCGGACGCGGAGGCGCGGCCCGTCCGTGCCGTCGAAGCGCACGGCGCCCTCGCCGGCGAAGCGCGGGACGCCGAGGACGAAGCCGCACGCCGTGCAGCGCCGGC
>JAFPUX010000479.1 GCA_017413145.1 Kiritimatiellia bacterium
CCGTCCGCCGCCGGCGCGGCGGCGGAGGCGTCCACGCGGACGGTCGTCGTGTCGAACACGGCGGCGGCCATCTGCGAGGAGACGAAGCGCTCCCAGATCAGCTTGTAGAGCTTGGCCTGGCCTTCGGCGTCGGTCCCGGACAGGGAGGCGCGGACGGCGTCCGGCACGGCGGCCGGATCGGTCGGGCGGATGCACTCGTGCGCGCCGCCGGGGCTGCCGGCCGGGCCCTTGCGGGCGGAGACGTAGTTGTGCGGGTCGGCGTACTGGGCGCCGAACGACGCGGCAATCCAGTCGGCCGCGGCCTGGCGCGCCTCGGGCGCGATGTTCGTGGTGTCCGTTCGCATGTAGGTGACGAGGCCGGATTCGTAGAGCCGCTGCGCGAGCGCCATCGTGCGGTCCGGGCTGTAGTGCAGCGCGTTGGACGCGGCCTGCTGCAGCGACGAGGTCATGAACGGCGCGCCGGGTTGCTTGCGCACGGGCTTCGTCTCCGCTTCGCCCACCGCGTACGAGGCGGCGGCGAGGAAGGCCTCCGCGCGGCGCGCGGCCGCTTCGTCCTTCACGTCGGCCTTCTTGCCGTCCAGCTTGCGCAGGCGGACCGAGAAGGGCTCGGCGGAGCCGTCCGCCTTGGCGAGCGAGACCGAGAATTCCCAGTACGCCTCCGGCGCGAACGCGCGGATTTCCTTCTCGCGGTCGCAGACGAGCCGCAGGGCGACGGACTGCACGCGGCCCGCGGCCGACGCGCCGCGGACGGCGCGCGCCACGCGGGGCGAGAGGCGCCAGCCGATGTAGCGGTCGATGCAACGGCGCGCCTGCTGGGAGTCCACGCGCGCCATGTCGATGTCGTGCGGCGCGGCGAACGCGGCCTTCACGGCGCGCGGCGTGATTTCGTGGTACTCGACGCGGGAGAAGGACTTCGCGGCGCCGCCGAGGCGCTTGGAGATTTCCTCCTTGAGGTGCCACGCGATCGCCTCGCCTTCGCGGTCCGGGTCGCTCGCGAGCACGATTCCGTCGGCCTTCTTCGCCTCGCGGACGAGGTCCTGCACGACGCGTTCCTTGCCCTCCGGGACCACGTAGTCCGGCGTGAAGCGCAGCGTCCCGTCCGGCAGCTGTTCGCGCTTGATGCCCTCCTTGCGGTCCGGCAGGTCGCGGATGTGGCCGACCGAGGCCATGACCTTGTAGTCCGGGCCGAGGATTTTCCCGACGGTGTGCGCTTTGGCGGGCGATTCGACGATGACGAGCTTGCTCATGGGATTCGTTTGCGGTTGGCGTCCGGGCGGCCTCGCCGGACCGGACGCGGGGTTCTTCTGGTGCGGGAAGAACTAGCAAAGAATCGCCGTCGATGCAAGCGCAAAATTTTGTTACCGCGCCCGCCCGCGAGCTCGCAGTTCCGCGCCCCCGCGCGGCCTCGCGCGCGAGGCCGCGCGAGCGCCCGCGCTTCCGCGCGTTACGCGGTCGCCCAGTCGGGGCGGCGGTCGATGTCGAGCGGACGCAGCCCGCCCGCGAGACGCCACGCGCAGAAGTCCAGGAAGCGCGACCAGTCGTCCGCCCAGTAGCGGTGCGGTCCCTCGCGGAACGCGATCGCCAGCGCGCTTTCCGCGCCGAGCAGGCGCCAGGCCTCGCGCGCGGCCTTGTGGACCTCCCACGCGCCGAGCGGATTCGACCACAGGTCGCCCAGGCCGATGTTGACGCGCAGCGAGCGCGGCGCGACCATCGCGCAGAGGAAGTGCTGGTCGAAGGGGAGCTCGTCCGGGCGGTCGGCGTAGGACGCCAGCTCCGGCCCGAACCACTGGCCCCAGTCCTTCGAGATGGACTTCAGCGTCTCGCCGCCGGCGCCGACGACTTTCGCCGCGGAGCAGCCGCAGCAGCCGCTCTGGTTGTCGCCGCACAGCGCGATGCGCTCGTCCGTCGCCGCCGCGAGGAGCGCGGTCTTGCCGCCGCGCGAATGGCCCGTGACGGCGATGCGCGCCGGGTCGATTTCCGGGATCTGCAGCAGCGCGTCCACCGCGCGGTGGCAGCCCCACGCCCACGCGGCGACGGCGCCGTAGCGGCCCGGGAAAAGCGGGTAGACGCCCTCCGCGCGCTGCTCCGGCTTCGAATCGTCGCGCGGGCCGAAGATGTCGCGCGCGCATTCGCAGCGGTTGAACGCCGCGACGGCGAAGCCGCGGCGCAGCGCCTCGTTCACCATGTCGGTCGTCTGCCACCACCAGCAGTCGTCGCCCGTGAGGACGCAGGGGCACGGCGCCTTGTCCTTCGGCTCGGCCGGCAGCCAGACCTTCATCGCGAACGAGAACGGCGCGGCGCCGCCCTCGACGCGGACGTTGCCGGAAAGGTAGCGGACGCCGGGCGGCGCGATGCGCGGATCCCACGAGGTCGAAACGAGCTCCCACCGCGTCGCGGCGGGGGCGGGCGGCATGCCGCCGTATTCGAGGGGAAGGATCGCGGCGGCGAGTTCTGCGCGGCGGCGGCGCCAGTCGTCGGGCGTGCGGACGGGCGTGCCGTCGGCGAAGGTCAGGAGGTCTGGGGTGAGCATGCGCCAAAGTCTACCGCATCGCCCCCCGCCGTGTCCAGCGTGACCGCAACGTCGACTTCGCCGGGGCCAACGCCCCGCCGGTCAATCGAACCGTGTTTGATTTTCGATTTCCGAGCCGCGGAGCGACGGGCGCTAACCGACGGAGCCGGCGAGGATTTCGCGGGGGCCGGCGGGGGTGTCGAGGAGGAGGGCGCCGGAGGGCGCGGCGCCGCGGCCGACGCCGCGCGCGACCGTGCCGTCGGCGAAG
>JAFPUX010000480.1 GCA_017413145.1 Kiritimatiellia bacterium
CGTAGACGTACGGCTCGAGGCGGTGGACGTCGCTCTTGTCCTCGAGGTAGGCCGGCGCGATCTTCACGTAGTACTCCCACGCGCGCTGCGGGCGGCCGTTCGCGACCTCGCCGATGATCACCCATGGGTTGTTGTGGCAGAAGACGCCGCCGTTCTCCTTGTAGCCGGGCGGGGAGGACGAAACCTCGCCGAGCTCGACGTGGTAGCGCCGGTATGGCGGGTCGAGGATGACGATGCCCCACGGCGTGTCGAGGTGCTTCTTCACGCTGTCGAGCGCCTTGATCGGGTAGCCCTTGTCGGCGCCGATGCGCGCCATCGAGCCGAAGCCCTGCGTCTCGATGAAGATCTTGCCGTCCTCGCAGGCCTTCGAGCCGATCTTGTGCCCGAAGTCGTCGTAGGCGCGAAGGTACCAGTCGCCGTCCCAGCCGGCGCGCAGGATTGCCTTCTCCATCTTCGCGGCCTCGCGCTCGGCCAGCGCGGCCTCGTCCTCGCGGCCGGCGAGGCGCGAGAGCGCGGCGTAGTCGGGCGCGACGTAGCAGAACATCTGCGCGATCATCACGGACTCGGCGTTCTTCCCGTCCTTGTTCGTGCAGCACTGGAACGAGTCGTTCGGGTCCTTCGAGAAGCAGTTGAGGTTGAGGCAGTCGTTCCAGTCGGCGCGGCCGATGAGCGGCAGGCCGTGCGGGCCGAGGTGGTCCACGGTGTAGTGGAACGAGCGGCGCAGGTGCTCGTAGAGCGTGGCCTTGTCCGTCGGCGAGTTGTCGAACGGGACCATCTCGCGGAGGAACGCCGCGTCGCCCGTTTCGCGGACGTAGGCGCCGACGCCGAGCACGAGCCAGAGCGGGTCGTCGTTGAAGTTGGAGCCGATGTCCGCGTTGCCGCGCTTGGTGAGCGGCTGGAACTGGTGGTACGCGGAGCCGTCCGGGAACTGCGTCGCGGCGACGTCGAAGAGGCGGGCGCGGGCGCGCGGCGCCATCTGGTGCACGACGCCGAGCATGTCCTGCGACGTGTCGCGGAACCCGATGCCGCGGCCGATGCCGCTCTCGAAGTACGACGCGCTGCGCGCGAAGTTGTAGGTGACGACGCACTGGTACTGGTTCCAGAGCGCCATGCGCTCCAGCTTTGCGTCGCCCGTGCCGGAGAGCGAGAAGTGCGAGAGCTGCGCGTCCCAGAACGCGCGGAGCGCGCGGAACTCGCGCATCACCTTGGCCGGCGTCGAGAATCGCTTCTGCAGCGCGAGCGCGGGGGCCTTGTTGACCACGGCCATCGCGGGGTTCGTCTGGAGCAGCCCGCGCTCCGGCTTCTTCGCCCACTTGTCCTTCTCCGGGATCTCGACATAGCCGAGGACGAACACGAACGACTTGCTCTCGCCGGGCTTGAGCTCGACCTTGAGCTGGTGCGAGGCGATCGGCGACCAGCCGTCGGCGACGGAGTTGCCGGCCTTGCCGGAGAGGACCGCGCGCGGGGCGTCGTAGCCGGCGTCCGGGCCGAGGAACGTCTCGCGGTCGGTGTCGAAGCCGTCGGGCTTCGCGTTCACCGAGTAGAACGCGTAGTGGTCGCGGCGC
>JAFPUX010000481.1 GCA_017413145.1 Kiritimatiellia bacterium
CGCGAAGCGGCTTCGACGTGGTTGAGTGGTTGGGGGGTTGGGTGGTTGGGTGGTTGGAACCGCCCGGATCGGCCGGGCCGAAGACGAGCTCTTCGAGCCGGCGGTTGCAGGCCTCGGCGTCGGCGAACGTGTAGTAGCCGCGGCCGATGCCGGACTGGTTGGTCACAAGGTAGAGGCGGAAGCCCGCGGCGCGGGCGCGGCGGAGGGCGCGGGCCGCGCCCGGGAGCAGGACGATCTGCTCCGGGCGCGACATGTAGCCTTCGTCGCGGACGATCGTGTCGTCGCGGTCGAGGAACAGCGCGGCGCCGCCGGCGCTAGACTTCGATCGGGACGCACCAGCCATGCGCGTCGGGAAGCTCGCCGTACTGGATGCCCTGGACCTTCTCGAAAAGGTCCGTGATGACGGGGCCGGCCTTCTCGGAGTCGCCGAGCGTAAGCGTCTCGTCGCCGCGGACGATCTGCCACACGGGCGTCACGACGACCGCCGTTCCGCACGCGGCGACTTCGGCGAACTCCTTGAGCTCCTCGTAGGGGACGTGGCGGACCTCGACCTTGCGGCCTTCGTCCTCGCAGATCTGGCGCAGCGTCATGTTGGTGACGGAGGGCAGGACCGAGCGCGAGTCGGTCGTCACGTAGGTGCCGTCCTTCTTGATGCCGAGGAAGTTGGACGTGGCGAACTCTTCGACGTAGGTGTGCGACTTGGCGTCGAGGTAGAGCTCGACGGGGAAGCCCATGTGCTTGGCCTTCTCGTGCGCGAAGATCGACGCGGCGTAGTTGCCGCCGACCTTCACGTCGCCCATGCCGAGCGGGGCGGCGCGGTCGTAGTCGTCGAGGATGACGGCGCGGACGGGCTTGAGTCCGCCCTTGTAGTAGGCGCCGGCAGGCGTGACGAGCATCACGAAGGTGTAGGTGTCCGCCGGGGCGACGCCGATCTGCGCGCCGGAGCCGATGAGCAGCGGGCGCACGTAAAGCGAGCCGCCGGTCCCGTAGGGCGGGATGTAGTCCGCGTTCTTCTTCACGGCGAGGTTCAGCGCCTCCATGAACATCTCGGTCGGCACGGGCGGCATGCAGGTGCGCACCGCGGTGCGCTGCATGCGCTCGGCGTTGGCCTCGGGGCGGAACGCGACGACGCGCCCGTTCTTCTGGCGGAAGACCTTGAGCCCTTCGAAGCACTCCTGCCCGTAGTGGAGGCACGCGGCCGCGATGTGCATCTTGAGCCAGGGTTCGGCGACGAATTCGAGCGGGCCCCACGCGCCGTCCTTCCAGACGCATTCGACGTGCCCCGCGGTGTCGCGGTACTTGAATCCGAGATTGTTCCAATCGAGATCGACTGCCATTGGGTTCCTTCTTTCGTGCCGGCCGCACGGGCCGTTGTTGTGTTGGCAGGCGATTATCCCGCAACCGCGCCCGCCGCGCAAGCGAAAAGTTCGGAACGGATTCCGCGGAACGCGGGGGCTACCGGAGGATGACCATGGAGCCGTTCCGGCTCGGGGTCTCGAACCAGATTCCCGTCGGGAGGTCGCCTTCGTTCTCCGGCGCGTCGAGGTCGAGCGGGAGGTTCGCCACGTCGTCCCAGCCGTAGGTGAAGCGCAGCTTGTAGCCGTTGCCCGGGACGAGAATGACGTTCTCCTCCAGGATGCCGGCCTTCCACGCGACAGCGAAGCCGCGCGCCGTCTTCGCGCCCTGCTGGCGCATCCGGATCGGATCGACGACGACGAGGAACTTCGCCGTGCTGCCGGCGTTTCGCATCGTGCCGAGCGGGCGGGCGTCGCCGTCCGCCTTGGTGGAGAAGAGGACCGGGCCGTTCGTGTAGCCGCCGGATCCCGGCTCGAAGAGCAGCGTGAAGTCGTGGACCGCCGCGCGGCCGGTTCCGTCCGCGAAGAGGCCGGAGAGGATCGTCGCCTTCGCGCCGTTCCCCGCGAAGCGCGCGGTCTGCGGGCCGAGCGAGGAAAGTGCGTCGACGAGAAGGTTGTATGCGGTGTAGATCGAGTCGTCGACGAGGAGAATCTCGCCCGCTCCGTTGAGCCGGATCGGGTTGAGCGAGCCCATGTAGAGCTCGGAACCGCCTTCGACGCGGATCGCGGCGTTGGTGCCGCGAACGTTCTGGTAGGACCCGCCCATGCGGACGTAGCCGCCGTCGGCCACGCGGAAGACCGCGTTCGTGCTCTCGAAGTCGTCCCATTCGCCGATCGTGTTGTCGAAGCGGTCGTTCTCCATCAGCGTCATCGAGCGGATCTCGAACGTCTCGCCGCGCATCGTGCCGCCGTAGCCGTCGCCGGTGACGACGGAAACTCCGCGTCCTTCGCCGACGAGGACGATGTGCGATCCGTCGGCGTTCAGGTGGTATTCGGCCGTCGGATACGTGCCGGCGGGGACGTGGATCGTCGCCGTGGTGTTGTTGCGGAAGGCGACCTTGCAGCTGGAGTTGCTCGGGAAGCCGGTGCCGAGTCCGTCGGAGGAAGAGAGTTTCCAGCAGGCCGCGTTCGTCCACGAGCCTTCGGCGACGTCCGTCTTCCAGGTGTAGGTGACGTCGTCCTTCGTCGTGGCGGAGAGGACGGCCGTCTGGCTCGTCCACGACGTGCCGCCGGGCGCGGTGTTCACCGAGACGAGCCGGAAGGACCACGTCGCCGGCAGTTCGGGGCGCGCGAACGAAACGTCGTAGCCGCCCGCGAGACGCGGCGCGACGACGACGGACGCATCCGTCGACCACTCCGATTCGTCGGACGACGGACCGTAGAGGAAATGGAACGTCTGCACGCCGGCACCGAAGGAAAGGGTCGGCATCGAGACGGTGATGGTGCGGTTCTTCACGGAAACGGACGGGTTTTCGGGCAGGACCGTCGCGGCGAGCGTCGTGAAGGAGGCGACGGCGGTCCGGTCGAAACCGCCGTCCGTCGTCGTGCCGACGAAGCGGTAGTACGTCGTCGCGCCGGCGGCGACGTTCGTCGTCACGGTGTAGTCGCCGGGCGTGGCGGCGTCGATCGCGATCGTGCGCGCGCCCGTCATCGCGGCGTTGTCCGCGATTTCGAGCGCGAGCGAGAACGTGCCGGTTCCGACGGATCCGACGCGGACGGAGAACGTGCCCGTGTCGCCGTCCGCGGTCGCGCCGAGGGAGGAGACGGAGACGGCCGCGAGGTCGATCTGCGCCGTCGGCGACCAGCAGAGCGTGCCGTCCGCCTGCACCGCGTAGAAGCGGACGTATTTGGCGCTGGCGGGAACGGTCGCGGAGAGCGTCTGCGCGGCGGTGCCCGCGGCGCCGACGGCGGCCGTGCTCGCCCAAGCGCCCGTGTCGTCCGGGTCGGCGGGATACGCCGAGCCCCAGACGGCGTGGAGCGTCGCGTTCGTCCCGGCCGAGAGCGCGACGGAGAAGACGAGGTCGTCGCCGTCGGGCGCGTAGCCCGCGATCGAGACGTCGCGCCCCGGCCGGATGGTCTTGAGAATCGCGCCGTCGTCGATGCCGAACATGTGCCAGTCGGCCGTGCCGGGCGAGCCGGAGACGGTCGTCGCGCCGTCCATGTTCCAGCCGAAACCGTAGGCGAACCCGCCCCAGGCGCCGCATCCGCCGCCGGAGCCGCCGAACCAGATCCGGACGTGGCGCCAGCCGGTTTCCTCCGGCACGACGTTGAACGTGGCCGCGTTGTTGTAGCTTTGCTGCGTGTAGAAGAGTTGGTCGTCGAGGTAGAACCGGAAGTTGTCCGCGAACTTGCCGGCGAAGAAGTTGTACTGGCGCCCCGCCTCCATCCACATCCACGTGTCGTACCAGTCGGAGACGCCGCTCGGGAACTTCCACTGAGTGCCGTCCGGCGCGACGTAGATCAGCCCGTATTTTCCGTTGCCGCCGCTCGACAGCGCGGCCGTGAAAGTCTCCCGCGCCACGTAGAAGCCCTGCGACGGCTCCGCCCAGTCCCGGAACCACGGGTCGTCGACGCGGTACATGAGAAGCCCGTCCTCCGCCTTGCGGCCGTCCGCGCGGATCCACTGCGTCTCGGCCTGCGCGAGCGTCGAAAACGGGACGACGGCCGTCCACGCGACGCCGCCCGCGTCGTTGCGCGCGACGATGCGCAGATAGTAGGCGTGGGCGGGCTTGAGGTCCGCGACCGTGAAGACGCCGTTGCCGAAGAAGTGCGCGTCGAGGAGCGTTTCGGTCCCGGCGAACGAGCCGTCCGCGTTGAAGTCGTCGGCGTCGCCGGAGAGCTGGAGCGAGAGCGCCACGTCGCCGCTCGTCGAGCCGGCGCCCGCGAAACTGACGGTCACGGGGATTCCGACGGAGAACCACGAGAGGTCGAGCGTGTTGACGCCGACCATCGGATCGGGCGACGTGAGGACGTTGGGGAGCCGGACGATCACGGCGCCGCTGCCGCCCATGCCGCCGGCGTAGTGCGTGTTCGAGCTGCCGCCGCCGCCGCCGCCGTAGCCGTCGCGGCCGTCCTGCTTCTGGCCGGCTGCGGTCATCTCTGCGTCGGACTGGGCGCTGCCGTGGCTCCAGCCGCAGCCCCAGATCCAGCCCTCGGTCGCGAGCGTGGTTTGGTCGCCGCCGAGGCCGCCGAAGCCGTCAAAGCCGCCCGAGCCGCCGCCGGGTCCGTAGTATTCGGTCGTTCCCGTGATGTCGCTCGCGCGGCCGGGGCCGCCGTCGGCCTGGTGCCGCCTGCCGTCGCCCGCGTCGCCGCCCGCGC
>JAFPUX010000482.1 GCA_017413145.1 Kiritimatiellia bacterium
ATCAAGGCGACCGTCGCCATGACGATGTACGACATGACGAAGGTCACGCGCGAGGGCTACTTCGGCTCGTCCGACACGACCGCGCAGCGAGACGAGGCGCGCCGCGCGATGGCCGCACAGCGCACCGAGGACTACCGCTCCGGCAGCTACAAGCGCGCCGGCGGCGTGGTCGATCCGCTGCCCGAGGACGCTCCGTGGTTCGTGAAGGACTACCACGCCTACTACAAGACCCCGCGCGGCTACCACCCGCGCAGCGGCAACTCGAACGACGGCTGGAACGCGATCGGCTGCCAGTCCTTCCTCAACATGCCGCTCCTCTCCTACGCCCACGAGATCGCGACGCCCGTCCTGCTGATCCACGGCGAGAAGGCGCACTCGCGCTACTTCAGCGAATACGCCTTCGAGAAGATGACCGGCATCTCCGTGAAGGGCGAGAGCGCCAAGGTCGGCAACAAGGAGCTGCTGATCGTTCCGGGCGCCTCCCATGTCGACCTCTACGACGACGTCGCCGGCGCCATCCCCCACGACCGCATCGCCGCCTTCTTCCAGGAGAACCTGTGAAATTTGAAGCCGCCCGCGCCGCATCCCGCGGCGCGGCGGCTTCGGCGCTGGGCCGGCGCGTGGCGGGGTGCGGACCCCGCCACGCGCGGAGAGCGGCCTACTTCGCGAACTGGTGGCCGAGGAGGACGGCGGCGAAGCCGAGGGCGAGGCTGGCGGCGACATAGAGCGCGAAGGCGCCGGGGCGGCCGTCGCGGAGAAGCGAGAGGTTTTCTTCCATGAAGGTCGAGAACGTCGTGAAGCCGCCGCAGAAGCCGGTTGCGAGAAGGAGCCGCAGGCGCGGGTCGAAGCCGGCGTTCCGTCCGGCGCACCCCGCCACGAGCCCGAGCAGGAAGCACCCCGCCACGTTCACGGCGAACGTCGCCCACGGAAATCCGCCGCCGGCGGCGCCCGGCAGCCATTTCCCGACGAGGAAGCGCGAGGCGCCGCCGAGAAAGCTCCCGGCGCCGACGGCGAGAAGGTCGAGCAGCGTTTTCATGGTTCCGGATTCTACCAGAACGCCCCGCAAGTTGGAAGCCGCCCGCGCCGCGTCCCGCGGCGCGGACGGCTTCGGCGCTTCGCCGCCGCGTGCCGGGGTTGGACCCCGCCACGCGCGCGAAGGTGCTTTCTGCCTTGAATTGCGCAAAATATGCAATTTTCAACTCTGACGATGGCGCAAAAGTTGCGAAATTAATTGATTTAACCAGCGCAAAAGTTGCATAGGCTTGACTCCAAACCCAGATGGTGATAGTCTAACTCCCGTTCCGACAACTTTTGCCGAAGGAGCGTCACGCCATGCTGAAACGGAAAATCTACGACACGCTTCTGACGTGGAAATCCTCGCATTCCAGGGAATGCCTGCTCGTCAAGGGCGCCCGACAGATCGGCAAGACGTTTATCGTCGACTATTTCGGCAAACAGAACTACTCGTCCTATCTCTACGTCAATTTCATCCTGGATCCGGAGAGCCGCGACATCTTCGCCGGCAGCCTCGACCCCGGCGAACTCTTCAAGGCGATCAGCATCCGGTTCCCGCAGTTCCGGCTCGTCCCTGGCGACACGCTGCTGTTCCTCGACGAAATCCAGAGCTGCCGGAAGGCGCGGACGGCGCTCAAGAGCCTGGCGCTCGACGGTCGGGCCGACGTCGTCGCGTCCGGTTCGCTCCTGGGGATCAACTTCCTCGACGACGGGGACGAGGCGGAGGACCGGAGCGCCGAATCCGTTCCCGTGGGCTACGAGCGGCAGATTCTGATGCACTCCCTCGATTTCGAGGAATACCTCTGGGCCGCCGGATACGACGAGAACGCGATCGGCATCCTCCGCGAGTCGTTCGAGAAGTGCACCGCCGTCCCCGAGGCGGGCCACGCGAAGATGATGCGGACGTTCCGGGAGTATCTCGTCAACGGCGGCATGCCGGAAGCCGTGGAACGTTTCTTCGCGACCGGGAACTTCGCGGAGGCGCACGACGTCCAGGCGAAGATTCTCGCGTCGAACCTCGACGACATCGCGCGCTACGCCTCGAACGCGGAGAAGCCGAAGATCCGGGCCTGCTACCTATCGCTTCCCGCCCAGCTCGCCCGGGAAAACAAGAAGTTCAAGTTCTCGGCCGTCGAACACGGCGGTTCCGCTCGCAAGTTCGGCAACGCGGTGGACTGGCTGCGCGAATCGTCGCTCGCCCTCCAGTGCCACAACCTCTCCGAGCCGGCCATGCCGCTGTCCGTCTATTCCGTCCCGGACGTCTACAAGATGTACGTCTCGGACGTCGGGATCCTCTGCGCGATGACGGGCTTCCAGGTCAAGAAGTCCGTCGTGGACAACACGCTCAAGGGCTTCGCGAAGGGCGGGCTCTACGAGAACGCGATCGCGGGACAGCTCGTGCGCCGGGGATACGAGCCGTTCTACTACCGGCCGAAGTCGAACCTGGCGGAAGTCGATTTCCTGATCGAGCGGAACGGCTCCGTGTCGCCGGTCGAGGTCAAGGCCGGCAACGAGGCGTCCGCGTCGTTCGACCGGATCCTCGCGCGGGACGACGTGGAGACCGGCTTCAAGTTCGTCAACGGCAACGTCGGCCGCTTCGGCAAGAAGATCACCCTTCCGCACTACATGTCGATGTTCGTCTGACGCCGCGTCCGCGGCGCGGCGGCTTCGGCGCTTCACCGGCGCGTGGCGGGGTCCGCACCCCGCCACGCACACGAATAGCCTTGCGTCGACGGCAACGGTGTGATAGGCTCCACGCCATGGCATCCAGTTTC